>JADHWO010000113.1 GCA_016783445.1 Candidatus Aminicenantota bacterium | reverse complement strand
TCGCTCTATTGCGAGCTGAGAGGCTCGTTTTTCAGGGGAGGTGAAAAATGAGAATTTCATTCGATAAATTCAGGCAAATATTTTGGATGGTAATTTCTTTGATTTTTCTTTTGCTTTTCTGTGTATACATTATGACAAATCTTTATTCATATAAAATTGAAAATGTTCGTGGAGTTCAAGTAATTACCAGGATAAATAAGATAACAGGAAGTAAAGCTTTAAAAATTATAACAAAAGATATCCAGAGTAATTGGACAACATTCGAAGATTTAAAAAAGGAAAAGGAGGTAAAAGAATGAATGAAAAGAATCAAAAAGAAGAAATGCGCAAGAAAAGTAAAAAATTTATTATTAAACAGCTTGAAGAGGCATTAAAACATCTTGAAGAAGCCAAATTAGAATGCGGCTCGAGGTTATTTCCACAATGGCAAGAGGAAGAACAACTTATGAGAGAAGTAGGGGAAAAGATTGAAGAAATATTAAAAAAAGAAAAAGAATAAGAAGGTGAATCATGGGAGTCTATAGAGTCGGAAATAAATACTACATCGATTTTTATGCCGATGGCAGGCGGATCAGGAAGCATGTAGGCAGCAAAAGGGATGCAGAGAATGCTTTAAACGCTGTAAAGGCTGATGTTTTGCGGGGAGAATATAAATTCAAGAAGGATCGTAAAATCAGGTTTGATAATTTCGCGAAGGAATATCTTGAATATGCCAAAATCAATAAAAAGTCTTGGAGCAGAGACGAATCAAGCTTAAAGAGACTCCTTCCTTTTTTGGGAGATCTACTTCTTTCAAAGATAGCTCCGCGGCATATTGAAGAATATAAAAGAATGAGGCTGGAAAAAGTAAGGACCGGAACGATAAATCGCGAGCTGGCCTGTTTAAAGCATATGTTCACTATCGCAGAAAAACTTGGAAAATTTGATGGCGAAAATCCGGTAAAGAAAGTTAAATTTTTACAGGAAAGACAGTATGTTATGAAGATCCTGGATAGAGAAGAGATCAAGCGGCTGATCAACGTTGCTGCAGATCATTTGAAGCCTATAATCATTATTGCGCTCAATACTGGCATGAGGAAGGGAGAGATCTTAAATCTTCACTGGAGGGATATCGATTTCATTGATCATTATATTTTCATAAAAGAGACAAAATCCAACATCATGAGAAAGATTCCCATTAATTCTGTAGTCGCAACTACTTTGAAAAGCATTAAAAAAGATAATGATTTTGTATTCCCAGGTCCGAGAAAGGGAGAGAAATATTCGGATATTTTTTATCCATTCAAGCAAGCATGTAGAAAAGCAGACATCAAAGATATGCGATTCCACGATTTGAGACATACTGCAGCGACTCTCATGGTCATAGGTGGAATAGATCTTGTTACTGTGAAAGAGATCCTGGGTCACTCATCGATTGAGCAGACAATGCGATATGCTCATCCAACACCTGAGAATAAAAGAAAAGCCGTCAATGTTTTAGCTTCAATATTTGAATCAAGACAGGAAGAAAAAACTGGTCATTATATGGTCATAAGGCCAAATTGACTGACACATAACTTATTTATTATCAGAGAGATAATATCTATTTAATTTGTTCCCAGCGTGCGAATAAAACATAGTCCATGTAGACAGATTGGTGGACATGTCTGTTGATGTCGATCTCACTCGGTCGAACTGTTATTTCAGTATCAAACTTTGTTGGCATCTTTTTTTACTTTAAGAAAATAAAGTCTAGTAACAAATACTGAAAATGTGAAACGTAAGCACGAAAATAATTTTTGAATTCATCATAAATTGTGATAATATATTGTTTAATAAAAAGGAACACAATTTCTTTATCTGAATTCATAAACCTATTAAAATGACCTATCTGATTTACGCACGTAAGTACAGGCCTGATACTTTTGAAAAATTGATCGGCCAAAAACCTGTTGTTCAGACTCTTCAGAATGCTATCAAAAATGACAGGATCGCTCAAGCTTATATTTTTTCCGGGATGAGGGGGGTAGGAAAAACAACAGCTGCTCGGATCTTAGCCAAAACCTTAAACTGTCAGCATGGGCCTTCACCGACTCCCTGTAATAAATGTGAATTTTGCAAAGAAATAAACGAGGACAGATCTGTGGATGTTCTTGAGATTGATGGGGCATCAAGCCGTGGGATAGACGCAGTGAGGGAACTTCGGGAGGGAGTCAAGTATAAGCCAATCCGCAGCCGCTACAAGGTTATCATCATAGATGAAGTTCACATGCTTACCCCAGAAGCTTTTAATGCTCTTTTAAAAACTATTGAAGAGCCTCCGCCGCATACCGTCTTTATTTTTGCTACAACTGAATTCCATAAGGTTCCGGCAACAATCATTTCCCGGTGCCAGCACTTTGAATTCAAAAAAATCTCCCATAAAGATATCATCAAGCATTTACTTCAGATCGCGGAGGAAGAAAAGATAAAGATCTCTTCCTTTGGTTTAAACCTTATTGCTGAAGCCGCGGATGGAAGTTTAAGAGATGCTCAGAGCTTACTTGATAAGGCTGTGGCATTTTCCGGAGAGGTCATAAACGATGATGACTTAAAAGAGATTTTAGGAACTATAAGTAGAGATTTCCTTTTTGCTTTTTCAGGGTCAATTCTGCAGGAAAAACCGGATGAGGTTTTTCCCCTTGTGGAAAAAGTTATTGAAAATGGTTATGACCTTCGGTTTTTTTATAAAGAGCTAATACAGCATTTTAGAAATTTGCTTTTAGTTAAATCAGTTCAAGATCCCCAGGATTTACTGCCATTGAATGAAGAAGATATGAAGGTTTTAAAAGAAGAAGCACAGAAAGCCTCTCAAGAGGAGCTGCTCCGCTATCTTGTAGCCCTTCAACAGGGAGAGCAGGGGTTGAAATTCTCTTCCCATCCCAGAATATACTTAGAAACTTTCCTCGTAAAATTATGCCATTTTAAACAAATTACCTCCTTGAAAGACATTATGAAAGAATTTGAGATTATTAAAAAAGAGCTGAAATCTCCATCTGGGAAGAGCTTCACCCGGGAAAATAGCCAGAATCAGGAGGATTTTCAGGAAAACTTGCCTCCAGAGGCTCCTAATCAGAAAATTAATGAAATAATATCTGAAGATACCGGAGAAGAAAAGAGTAAAAGAGAAAGAGAAATTGAGACAGCGCTCAAGGATCCATCTATCCAGTCTTTTATGGACACATTCAAGGCAAAGGTGCTTTCTGTCGAACCAATAAAAGGGACAAATAAGAAAGATAAATGAATAATCTTCCCGGTATCAGGAGAGAAAAATGAAAGATGTAGGGAATTTGCAAAAGATGCTTAAAACTGCAAAAGAAATGCAGGAGAAACTTCAGAGAGAATTAGCCGAAATGAGAGTAGAAGGAACAAGTGGAGGCGGCATGGTGACCGTGACTCTGGATGGCACTAAAAGTCTGATGTCAGTCCGCATCGACCCGGAAGTCGTGAACAAAGAAGATGTGGAGATGCTTCAGGATTTGATCCTGGCTGCATTTAACGATGCGGGGGCAAAAGTTGATGAAGATGTATCCCAAAAAATGGGGAAATTTGGAATGGGCCTTAAAATTCCTGGACTTTTCTAATGTCTGAACAAGACTTCCCACTGGATCGTCTCGTTGAAGAGCTGAAGAAACTTCCAAGCATTGGAGCAAAGACTGCACAGAGAATTGCGTTTTATCTAATAGGTCTTCCTCAGGAAGGGACAAAAAACCTGGCAGAAGCGATAAAGGATGCAAAAAAAAGTACATTTTATTGCTCAACCTGTTACAGTATGACCCATGTTGACCCATGTCAGTATTGTTCTGATCCGGACAGGAACGATAAAATCCTGTGTGTTGTCGAAGAACCGTTTAATATATCTTCAATAGAGAAGACCGGGATTTATAGCGGAAGATACCATGTTCTCTTAGGAACACTTTCTCCCTTAAAAGGAGTTGGGCCTGATGAGCTTAAGACAGAGAAATTGGTAAAAAGAATTAAGGAGGGAAATTTCGAAGAGATTATTATTGCTACGAATCCAACTGTAGAAGGAGAGTCTACTGCCCATTATCTGGCAAAAATCTTAAAAGATTTTAACATAAAGCTAACAAGGCTAGCCATGGGATTACCTGTAGGGTCTGATATTGATTATGCCGACCAGGTCACAATCAAAAAAGCTATAGAAGGAAGAACAGAAATCAAGGAATAAGAGACAGGGCAAACTTTTTAAATTCAAGATAGTCTCAACAGAGTAACAATAATAATAAACCATTATCTTGAAATGAGGCATGATGAGTTTCTTGTTTAGGAATCAGAAATTATGGCCAAAATTTTAATTTTAATATTTAGATAAGGAGATTCTGAAGGAAGGAATTATTTCGATTTATAGAAAGGAGGTTTTATGAAAGATACAATTGAAATACGCTGGCACGGCCGTGCTGGTCAGGGTGTTGTTACGGCCGCAGTAACCCTGGCCGATGTGCTCTCGTCAGAAGAGGATATACATGTTCAAGCCTTTCCTGAATTTGGAGCAGAAAAGAGAGGTGCGCCAATTTTGGCTTTTAATCGTATCAGCAAAAAGCCCATCCGCTCTCATAGTCAAGTCTATTATCCTGATATAGTCGTAGTTACTGATCCTTCCTTGCTGAGTATGGTGGATGTAAGCAGTGGAGCTAAAAATGATGCAATTTTCCTCATGAATACAACTTTTGATATTTCGCTTATTCGGGAAAAACTTTCATTGGGAGATAAGAAGATTTATTCTTTGGATGCTTACACTATTGCATCAGATGAACTGGGCAAGGCAATTCCCAATGTCCCAATGGTTACGGCTTTAGTAAAAGTGACCGGACTCATGGAGATTGATAAATTTAAAGAAAGAATCAGAATTGCTTTAAGCAAGAAGTTAAGACCTGACGTGGTCGAGAAGAATATGCGAACAATCGACAGAGCTTTTAAGGAGGTAAAGCAGGGATGAAAAAAGAAAACTGGAAGGAATTAACAATCGGGACAATTAACCTTGACGCAGGAAACTCAGTGAAAAATTTAACTGGAACCTGGCGTTCAGGAAAGAAACCTGAGTTTATCGAGGGAAACTGTATCCATTGCTTTTTTTGCTGGCTTTATTGCCCCCATTTTGCCATCCTCGTTGAAGGAGACAAAGTAAAGGGTATCAATTACGATTATTGTACAGGATGTGGGATATGTTCTGTGGAGTGCCCTCCAAAAGAAAAAGCTATTGTTATGGTAAAAGAAGAAATAAAGCTTATAGAGAGGAGTGCCAAATGAGTACACAAAAAATACTAAATGGTAATCAGACAATTGCAGAGGCCGTAAGACAGATAGATCCTGATGTGATGGCAGCCTATCCAATCACTCCCTCCACAGCAATCGTTGAGACTATAGCCAAATTTAAAGCTGATGGATTGATCTCAGGAGAATTTGTCTGTCCGGAAAGCGAGCACAGTGCAATGAGTGTATGTATTGGAGCTGCTTCTGCCGGGGGAAGGGTTATGACTGCCACTGCCTCCCAGGGATTAGCTCTCATGTGGGAAATGCTTTACATTGCCGCAGGTTTGAGACTCCCGATTATAGCAGCCATAGCCAATCGTTCTCTTAGTGCTCCTATTAATATTCACGGAGACCACAGCGACACTATGGGAGCAAGAGATTCGGGATGGATCCAGATTTATTCTGAGGGATGCCAGGAAGCTTATGATAATTTTCTACAAGCTTTCCGTATTGCAGAGCATTTAGATGTCAGAACTCCGGTATTAGTTGGATTGGATGGTTTCATTATCTCTCATTCTATGGAAGTTATTACTGTTGAAGATGATGATGAAGTCAAGAAGTTCGTGGGAGAATATAAACCAGTTTACCCTCTTCTGGATACCAGCAGAAAGATGACAGTTGGCCCGATCGATTTTACGGATTATTATTTTGAGCACAAAAGAAACCAGATTGAAGGTATCGAGAATTCTCCTCCGGTTATTGAGGCTGTGGGAAAGGAGTTCGGCCAGAAATTTGGCCGCGAATACGGCTTTTTTGAAGAATACAGGATGGATGATGCTGAGATTTGTATTGTGGTTATGAGTTCTGCTGCGGGAACATGTAAAGATGCTATAGATGAGATGAGGTCTGAGGGAAAAAGGATTGGCCTTGTCAAGCCCCGGGTCTTTCGTCCTTTTCCTCATCATAAAATTGCTGATGTTTTAAAGAAGCAAAAAGCTGTAGCTGTTCTTGACCGGTCTTCGAGTCCAGGAGCTTTTGGGGCACCTCTTTTCACCGAGATTCGCTCTGCACTTTATGATTATACTGAGCGTCCTAAAATCGTAAATTATGTCTACGGTCTTGGAGGAAGGGACATCAAGGTAGAACATTTTAAGGAAGTGGCTTTGAAGCTGGAAAAGATCGCTGACACAGGAAAAGTAGAGGAGATATACGGTTACATCAATTTGAGAGAGTAAGGATAAGGAGAAAAAAATGGCAAAATTAAAAGAATTAGCTGCGATGGAAGATAGATTGGTTGCAGGCCATGGAATGTGCCTGGGTTGTGGGATTCCGCTTATTTTTAAAATCATTCTAAGAGCAACTGAAGATCCGCTTATTATTGCAAACGCTACTGGCTGCCTTGAAGTTTGCACAACGATATTTCCCAGAACTTCATGGAATGTGACCTGGATCCACAGTGCTTTCGAGAATGCAGCATCAACTATTGCCGGGGTTGAGGCTATGTACAAAGCATTAAAAAGAAAGGGTAAGATACCAGAGGATAAAAAAATAAAGTTTTTAGGTGTTGGGGGTGACGGCGGAACATATGACATCGGACTCCAGGCTCTCTCCGGAGCTGTGGAAAGGGGACATGACATTGTATATGTCTGTTATGATAACAATGCCTATGCTAACACCGGAGGACAGAGGTCTTCGGCAACTCCCTTAGGGGCGTCCGCAACAACTTCTCCGCAGGGCTTAAAGAGCCCGGGGAAGATGCAGCGCAGGAAAGACTTAACAAGGATTCTGGTTGCGCACAACATTCCCTATGTTGCCCAGGCAAGTCCAATTAGATGGCAGGACCTGTATAACAAGGCAAAAAAGGCATTTGAGGTAGAAGGGCCGGCATTTTTAAACGTTCTTTGTCTCTGTCCAACTGAATGGAAATATGATGAATCGCAGGGGATTAGACTGGCTCAGACTGCCATTGATACCTGTGTGTGGCCCTTGTATGAAGTTGAGGACGGCAAATACAAGATCAATTACAAGCCTAAAGAGAAAAAACCTGTTTTGGAGTGGCTAAAACCACAGGGCAGATTCCGTCATCTATTTAAAGAAGAAAATGCTTCGTTCTTGGAAGAGATTCAAAAACAGGTGGATGAAGACTGGGAGGAGCTAAATAAACTGGCAAGCTTATAGGCTTCAATAATAATAAATCGGTTCTGGGTAGGATTATAGTAAGATTGAAAACACATTCTCAGAATGCTTTTTGATTTGCTCTTTCTATCCATAAATATTTATGGTTCATCTCTCAATTAGTTGAAAATCATGACGGAGCAAGAAGGCAAGTTGTCATTCCTGCGGAAGCAGGAATCCAGAAGAATAAAAAAATATTTTATAATAGACTGGATTCCTGCTTCCGCAGGAATGACGAAAGGATAGAAAGACTTT
>JADHWO010000112.1 GCA_016783445.1 Candidatus Aminicenantota bacterium | reverse complement strand
GTAGTTTCAACTTCTTCTGTTTTTGGCTCAGTATCAGTAATCTTATTTTCCAGATCTTTAATGTTCTCTGTAAGAGAATGGATAGATTCTTCAACAGAGGTTTCCGGCACAAGTGTGTTGAGTATATTTTTATCGATCACAAATTCCTTTTTGATGATCCTTCTGCTTTTTTCGCTCGGTTTGTATTTCAATCTCACTTTGTGTTCTGAGATCGCATAAGTGCCGGTCGATTCGTCAATTATACCACATACAGCTCCGCTTTTCTGTTCTGGTGCAAGATAGCTGATTTCAGCAAGAGGAAGGAGATTATTGGAAATACGTGCATCGACTTCTTCATCAAATTCAAATTCAACCGCAATATTAAAAGCCGGCTGATTGCCAATATTTGCTATGATCGCATAAAGTCTATCATCTTTCAACTGGAGATAATAAACAATATCTGCCGAAGGTTCCATATAGCGAGTCTGCTTGGTGAATTGACGCTGGAATTTCTTCTCAGTTTTTGAGGATTCAGAGAAAATATCCCGGACTTCTTTCATTATACCGAAAACCAGCAAAATGACCACTATCAATAAAAGTGGTGTTACGAGTCCGCTAAAGTACATTCCAAAGGCACCCCAGTCTGCTTTAGTATCAGAAAAAGTGCCGTCACCGAAAGTTATAAAATAGAGTAAGAGAGCGAATACCACAAGCGCAACAGCAATGATCAAAACTAGCTTTTCATTTTTTTTCATACGTTAAAAATCATCAGGATAATTCATCAGGTTATTGGTAAAATGAATTTAAGCAGTTTTGAGATGCCCAAATCCATCAAAACATTTTGATAAAGAAAATGAATCCTGAATCAATTAATCTCGTATAGATAAATGAGATATTAAAGGAGAAATTAATCTATAACTGCTTAGAAAAAGAAGTAAAATATTGAGAGTGTTAACTTAACTGTGTCTGGAAGGACACATAAGATTGGTTGACAAAGGAAGTTACAATAAATTATACTTGTGTCATGAGTATAATGAAAAAAAACGATGTCCGGAATGTGGAAGTTTAGACACAAAAAAGAATGGTTTTATTTATAGTTGGATATTCACATTACGAGGTTCTGTCAAACGGAAAACACAGAGATATTATTGTCATTATTGCGGAACAAGTTTCACCCATTTTGGGAAGGACAAACGCAAGAAAACGAGCGAAGATCTCAAGCAGAAAGCAGTTTTTGATTATGTCATTAGCAAGAGTTCACTACAAGACATAAGAAGACGTTATGGCGTATCGAGATCAACAATACTGAACTGGCTTTATAATATCTCATCTCCAACCATACGGATAAGAATTGATTCTGCACGATGTAGTGGAATCATCCAGATTGATGGGAAAGAGCTCAAGATCAAAGGCAGAAAGAAGACGGTGTTTGTTTCCATAGATGCCAAGACGAAACAGCCTCTCACATGTATGGTGTGTGATGGAGAAAATACGCGCACGGCGGAACAGTTTTTAAAGAATCTTAAGAGCCGCTATCCGCGTGTGATACGTGGAATCATCACTGATTTTGGAAGAGGTAAATGCTTCCTTGGTGTGGTAAAAAGGATCTTGCCCAATGTTCCTCACCAAGTATGTTTAGTGCATTACCAGCGCTATGTATGGTTGTTCATTCCCCGCACTCAACGAAGCAGGTATTATCTTCGCAATCAACTTTTAAAGTCTTTGATAAAGAATGTGATAAAGTCTTCAACAAGAGAAGAGTCTTTATTCTGGTTGGAGAGGATCAATCACTTCAAACCCTTCTTTCGTGCTTCTTATCATAAAAGATTTATCAGATCGATTAATAAGAATTACGATGTCCTTACCACGTTCTTTGATTATGATTTTCTCAATACGAATACGAATATTGTAGAAAACATGATTAGACAATTAGAAAGAAAATTAAAGAATCTCAATGGATTTAAATCTGAGAAAAACCTTGATTATTTTATCAACCTTTGGTTCAAATGTTATCATGAAAATATTATCTATTAGACACAGTTATCTGAACACTCCCAAAATATTAAATAATTAAGAAGATATTTGTAATGAAAAATCAAATATTAAAAGTAAAAAATTGCAAAAATTACACAAAAATTAGCTGATCATTTTCATTTGGCATATAACTTTAACCTCTAATTATTGCGATTCTTTTTATAATTTTCTTTCAAAATTTCTTCCCCTTTATCTTTAATTTTTTCTATCGTTTCCTTTCCATGTTGAAGTATTTCCTCTTTGGTTGTGGGAATTTTTTGACCTGTAAAATATAAATAGCCTACATACAGAACTACTAATATAAATACAGGTATTAATAATTTAAGTAACCTCTTAATAATGGCAATTACGATAATAATAACTAATATTGCTAAAATTATAATAAATATTGGACTTGATGTTAATGATGAAATAATTGATTCCATAAAAACTCCTTGGTTATATATTGTATTCTACCCTTATTAACAAGACTATATAACTCAATAGCCACATCTTTAAATGTTATCTTGGGGTGAGATCAACAATTCATTTGCATAATTCTTAAATTCAAGAAGCAACTCTTTAATTCTTTTCTTCCTTTTTAATAAAAAATGTGTTAATATTGCTAATATTATAAGGAAATATGATTATTTAATTAGCAAACTATAAATATAGATAATTTATGCCAAAGGATTTAATTCATCCAATACACTCTCTATTATTCTTGTATCAATTTCATCTAACTTTTTACTATTTTTATAGGCAAAGAGTCTATCAATAGCATCTTCTTTCTGTTTTTCTTCTTCAATAAAATTTGATAATTTATTTCTGATACTGCTTCCTTTAAAACTTTTAATGAGCTCAACCACTTCTTGATATGAGCTTCCTATTTCTTTATTTTGGAAATAGAATTTCTTTTCTTTTTCTTCTATCAAACCAAATGCTCTTCCCAAACAGGCATTTATCCTCATTTCATCTTCTTCATCTCCGAGTGTATACACAGATGGTAACAAATCTTCTAGTTCCCATTCCGAATTTATATAAAGCTTCTCTCTATCCTTAATCTTTGAAATAAGTTTCTTTCCATATTTGATCAGGGCGATGTGAAATGCGGGAAATCCTACTTTCAGCTTAGAGATGGCGATTTCGTATTTATTTCTGATACTATAAGGCTGGGC
The DNA here is from genome assembly GCA_016783445.1 of Candidatus Aminicenantota bacterium. Classification (GTDB taxonomy): domain Bacteria; phylum Acidobacteriota; class Aminicenantia; order Aminicenantales; family Aminicenantaceae; genus JADHWO01. The sequence continues at coordinate 4,522 of JADHWO010000112.1, read as the reverse complement.
GTCTGTATGTCCCTGTTTTCTCAATATTTCCTTTGCATAAGATGTTTCAGGATTTTCAACTCCAAGATAGACGATATCGCTGGACTTATCCATTCCTTTTTCCACATCTAAAAGAACAAATGCCTTTGCAGAGTCATAAAGGTTAATCAATTTTTCTGCTGTGTTTATCCTGCCTTCACTTTCCTCTTCTTCCATAAATTCTTCTATAGATTTTTCGCGCACCGGTTTAAACACACCTTCAGAAAAATCATCAATTGCTGAAAACAGACTATTCAGATCACCAATTTCCCTAAATTCATCAAAATATTTTGATAGAGACTTTTCTTTAAAGAACCTCTCCGTCTCAATAGAAAGTCTTACATTTTCCTCTATAAACCTGCCTAAGTCTTTTTTTGTTACTACACTCCGAACAAATAATGTGCTTGGAAAAGCGATATTTTCCAATGCCTCTTTTTTCTCTTTTGAACTCTGTACAAGTTTATCTATAAAGGCTTGTGTTTCATTTTCTGTCTTTACCACAAAGTCTTTGTAATCCTTAATCCATTCCAGTAGTCCTCCATGCAAAGAATGTTTAAATCTGGTTTTGAAAATCCGGTTATAGAGTTCCTGATATCTGAGCAGAAGATTTATCTTCTCATTTTTCAGTGATGTAACCCTTAATATTGCTTCCTGTATTTTTCTTCTTATACCATTCCAGTATTTCAAGAATCCCCAGATACCATACCCAACAAGTCCAAATGGGTATATATTTCCACCGATTTTAAGCACTTTTAACAATGAGAGATTTGGAATCCTTGATATAGCATAAAGGATAATCAAAAATACTGCTGTCCCAGCAACAGGGGAAATTATAAGCAATTTCCTGACAATCCTCTTTCTTTCCTCGTAGAGTTCGTCAAGTTTGTGCTTCTCCTCTCTGTATCTTTTATCTATTTCATGGAGATCCGTTCTTACTTTTTCTATTTCTTCTTCTGTCTTTTTCTCTATATCGCCAAGTAATTTGCGTCTTTCGGAAGGGTCGGAAATCTTGAAATCAAAATCTGCTATCTCATCTTCTAGTTCGCTATATTGCTCTTTTAAATCCTCAATTTCTGTCTCTAACACTTCTACTCTCTTTTTTAAACCTTTTTCTGCTTGCTCTTTCTTTGGCGCCAGAGAGTCCTTTTCAATCGCTAAATCCTCTGTCTCTTGCAAATCTTCTTTCGCTCTTTCCTCGCCTTTTGTCTCCTTTTTTCTTAATTTTTTTTTAGATTTCTCAAGAAGCGATGTCTTATCATCTATATCCCGTTTTAATTTGCCCAGTCCTTCTCTGTTTATCCCAAATGCCTCATCAAAAAAGGCTTTTACCTCTTTTTCAATCAGATCTAAAGTAAATGCCTTCTCAACAATATCTCCCTTGGTATAAGGAGATTTTTGATTCTGAAGAACATCAAGAAATGCTTTGCTATAAAATATACCGTTCTCTTTGGAATCTATCCCTGCCTTTATAGCACGAAGTAATTTTCTCGTCTTTTCACCAGATAGTTGTTCTCTCCTTAGCGAGAGTTTACGATTCATCGCTGTAACTTCATCTTTATCGAAATTTCCTGTTTCCTCTTCTATATCATTTATAAAATTCTCTATTACTACATTTTCATTTATAGTCCCTTTATATTTGAAATCAACCCAAATTGTTTTTCCTTCAGTGTCGAGTTCTAGTTCCTCAGATATTCTGTCGAACTTATTCTCAAGCAAGAATCCCTTTACATCTGCACCAATGTATCCTCTCTCAAATGTTTTGGGCGTTATTACACCTTCTGATTCCAAGATACTGAAAATTAAATAATCTGAAAATCCTTTCATTATTTTATCAATAGGAAAGATAAGTTTAGCAAGTCCGAAAGAGCTATATCTTGTAGCCTTACTGTCGATTCGCTTCGAAAGCACGGTAGAGAAACTGACATCAGAGGCTATTTCACCAGTAAGGAGCGAAAAAAGAATTTCGCCAAGCATAGGTGTAAGTTCTTTATAAGAACCTATTTCAACAGCTTCTTCATTCTTGCCTGTAAAGAGATAAGTAAAATTTAATAGGGATTGCTCCTCAGATGAAATAAGTTTGGGATGGTTGGCTATAAAATCCAGTTCCTGTAAACAGGCGTAACTTCTGCTATAAGCCAGTTCATTCTTTTTATATTCTTCAAAGAGATCCGGGAAGAAGCCCAAGAGATTTGTTTCTATTATTGTACCTCTGAGTCTACCAGTAAGAATATATTGAATAAAGCCGAGAAAAGGAATAATTGCTGTTGAGCCTATAGGGTCAAATAGAGTAGATATGAGAAATAACCCTATCGTTTCTTCTATTTCATATCCTTTCTCCTGAAGTTCAATAATGATTTCCCTTCTCCGTACATTTTCTATCTTATCAGCAAGAATATCTTCAAATTTCTTTTCATGGTTCTGAAGTACCTGGAAATTAGGACGAAAATTCTCAAGAGAAAGTTTTGGTTTCAACTCTTCACACTTAAAAGCAGATTCATTTTTAATATCCCGGAAGTCACCATTCTCTTCAAGGATAAGGTAGGATATAATCTTTGTCAGGTCCTTCTGCTTCTCACTCAGAACAGTATACACGCCGTTAGCAATCTCTGAACCATGCTTACCTAATCCAAGAAGGATGACCGGTTTAATTTTTTGTTTCATAAGAGAATCTCCTCTTGTTATCAAAAACTCTGTTAAAAAGCAGAATGAAGTCTATCGCTGCATAACTAGGACTTTATGCTCTAGTTAAAACTTAAAGCTCAAGGATAGAATTTATGAAGTTGTCTATATCATTGAGTTCCATTTCTATCTGGTTACGAATCTCTTTACCATATTTTTTTGCCGTTTTCTCTAACTCATCTCCATAATCTTTCAGGCTTTCCGCGACTTTTTCATTACCTAACTTCTTAATTATTTTATCAATATTTTCTATTGCTTCATCAATATATTCTGTATCGTCAAGGAATGTATTCATAGCTTCTGCTCTTCCTTGTGCCAATTTAACTTTGTAATCCTCTAGCTTTTTCCCTTTTTTCTCAGACTTAAGGTAATAATATTGTCCCGTTTTCGATATAAGGTTAAATGGCTCTGCAAGACCAAGTGACCAATATTTTCTTGCTTCTTCCTCTTCGGTTCCAGGGAAGAGTGCAGGAAGTTCTTTCTCCCAATCTTTATGAATGTGATAGCAAAATGGTCTCTCTGGGTTCATATACTTCTCTCTGTATCTTGGCATATTACTTACCACAAATGCAGGCACAGCAGCCTCAACCTTGAAGCATATTACTCTCTTTGGATCACCAGTTCCAATAATAGAAGGCTCATAAGGTGAAGCTATTGCTGTATGTATTTCCTCAGGGACAAAGACAGTGTCATTTGGATTTTCTACACCAAAGAGGTATATGTTCTCGGTCTTTTTATCCACTGCAACCAAACCCTGGTCGTATTGCCAGAGAGGTGAAGCCATTTTATCCAGAAGTCCTATATATTCCATCTTTTTATCTTTAGGAAGTTCCTTCAATATATCATCTATTCTTTTCTCCTTTATTTCTTTCACTTTTTCTTGTGAATAACCATATTCTAAAAGAGTATCCTTTACTTCACCTATTCTCATTTCTGCCAGTTTTAGCAAATCCAATTTTCTATCATCTTTTAGCCATTTTATAAAGTCGTGTGCCTCAACAGGAGGTATTTTCTTTTCCAGACTTGCGGGTTTTAACTCCAGAACAAAAGGTTTAATATCTTTTTTTGCGAATTTCATACGCTGAATATCCGTATTTAATTCCTGTGTAAGCGTATCGCAATAACTGGAAAAAGCATTAAGTTTCTCAATCCATTTGTTTGCATCGTCTATAATATAAGCAAAGAATTCAATAGCCCTTTCTCTTCGCTCTATCTCAAGAATTAGACCAGATTCTCTGTCTACCAACTGTTTATAATTTTTTAGTGCACCCTCAATTTTAGCATTTGTTCCAAATAGTGCTTTAGAAGCCTTCTCTGCTTCTGATTTTGCAAGACTATACCTGGATTTCATATCTTCTTTTAATTTAGCATTTTCATCTCTCTCATTGCTCATTTCCTTCTTAAATTCTATAAGTGTACCCACAAGAGCATGAAGAAAGTTCTTTGAAAACTCAAGACCATGAGGGGTGGATAGGCGATTAGTAAGTTCGTCATTCAGCGCTTTTAGCTTCTCATTCTTTAACTTAACAAGATTCTCTTTTGCAGTCTCGCCAATATATCTCTTAACATCGTTCAAGTGTACTTCTCGTCTTCCAATTGTTGGACCTACTGTGTCCTTCTTAAAATCTGGGGGCAATGGGAACTTTGTAAAATCTCCTGGTGCTAAAATGCTATCAATCACATCATCTGCGTCATGCTCTTTTATTCCTGCTCTCTGAATGAAGTCGGTTGTAAACTCATTGATATGTGAGATATCGCCACCTATGAAGGTTTTCTGAATTACACTTAATGCTATTCCTTTAGCGTAAAAGTCAGCAAACCAATC
>JADHWO010000111.1 GCA_016783445.1 Candidatus Aminicenantota bacterium | reverse complement strand
TTTCCATCAAAAATCTACAAAATATCACCTCACCTGCAGATCTCATTTTTTCGGATAAGGAAAAAATAAACGAATGATCTATTCGCATATAACCCTAATATGGCATGCTAAACGTAATATGTCGTTTAGGAAGTAGTTATACGCAATGCCGTGCCTTAAAAATTTTAAAGGAGGGAAACTATGAAAAAGAGACCTGTAAATTTAGGCAGGACTGATGAAAATATTGCGGAACAGTATCCCAATATTTTTGAGGGGTTGCAGAAAGATGCAGCTCAGAACGCATGGGATGCAAGATTAACAAAGAAGGGGAAAGGCTGGAAACTTATTTTCAGATATATTCCCGACCGTGGTACCCTCGTGTTCGAGGATTGTGGAACCACGGGAATGAATGCAAAAAAGTGGATAGAATATCAGAGCCTCTGGGATACAACCAAAGCCGAAGAAGATACTCTTGGAGCACGTGGACAGGGTAAGTTTTTGTTTCATTATTTTTCCCAGACAAAACTTGTGTTGACTGAGACTATTGACGAAGAAGGAAAGTACCGTTTCTCTTGGGGTACCGCGGAAGAATGGGATGAGGAAGACAAGAATCTTCACAACTTTATACCCGGCGCAAGACTTCTTGATCACCAAGGTACACGCATCTGGATAATGAATGTGAAAGAGGAATTGCTGGAGGAACTCTTGGATTACAAAGTTTTTATGAAGTATATATCAGCAACATGGTGGGAAATTATAAGAAACTGGAACGCTGAGTTTATAATTAATTTTGATGGAGTTGATAGACAGGTTACTGTTCTCGAACTACCACGAGTAAAAAAGGAGAAGATTTTTACAAACGAAAGGATTAGCAATATAGGCAAGATCCGTAATCTGGTGTTGCGTTACTGTGAAGATGAAGTCCCGAAGGAATGGAGAGGGGTTAGTGTACAGAGAGGTGGGATGAGTTTGCTGAGACTGCCGATTGTGGCTGAAGAAAGCATAAAAAATAAGATATACGGATATTGTAACTTCGACGACTCATTGGAAATGGAACTTAAGAAGTGCGAATTCCCCAATCATTTCGGGTTCAGACCCAAAAAAGCGTGGAATCATGTAAGAGAATATATCAGACATAAGGTTGATAACTTCTTGCTTGAAATAACACCGAAGAAAGAAAAAATAGAGGTTGCCGCTGATATTCTTGAAAAGGCAGTGAAATTGGTTAATAATCTGGTTGGGGAATATACACCTGAATTACTTTCAGGTCCTAAGTTGCCACCTCCACCACCTCCATCGCCTCCTTCTCCGGTGCGTATCGGTGTTTTTAGACCCAATCAGAGAAAATTTGAGTATAATGAAACACTTCTTATTGATTGCGAGGTGATTAATGAAACTGAAGAAAATAGAAGTTTATCATTGCGGATTGTCGTTAAACATAAAGACGGAATCGAGAAGTATAAGTCAAAGTATAATCTCGATATTGCAGCGAAAACTAGGAAAAAAATTGATATCCCTCTCATTGATTTTAGTGAGGGCGAGGATAGACCGGGAGAGTATCGTGGTAAAGCCACTCTTAGCGACAGAAGCATTAATGGAGAAATTCACAAAAGGGAATTCACGTTTTATCTTCACGAAGAACCGCCGGTACCACCTCCAGGGCCAGCAAGAGGCAAAGCTTTTATCACTGCTTTTCAGTTTCTAAGAGGGAAAAAACCGGATGGTAGCATGCAGTATTTTGCCAAGTGGAAAAACCTGCCTATCACCGATAAGGGGGTTATATGGGTCGTGGGGGACCATCCTGATTTTATCAGAGTGAGAGAAGTGGCTGCTTCCAAGAGAGTAAGAAACAGGGAGATTTTGCTGTACTGCGCGAGATGCGGAATAGATGAGGCTTTCGGAAAATTGCTTGAACTCAGATATGCTGATAATAGGCTGGATCCGGATGAGATAAAGAGAGTCAAGAATATTTGTGATGAGATGATATATGAAGGTGTAGTCAGAACAGCATAAGGAGAGAATATGCCCATAAGAAAAAAGAAAATAAAAATTGACGGTAAAGAGATAGAAGTGGATGTCTACGATACCCGTCTGATACCGGGAAGCGGCAAGGAAGAAGAAACAATAGAGTCACTGTACCGAGAGGACAAAATAGAGGACAAAATCCAGAAAGCAGTGAAGAAAATTGATGGTGTCGCTGAGGAGTACAAAAATAGAAAAAAGGACATCTGGTTCTATTATAAAATCGGCGAAATACTCCAATTTGTAGACCGAGAAGGATTTATAAAGGAACGCGGGCTGATATGGGAAAGAATTGCTGATAATCTCCGTCCCGAAATTTTCTTTGGAAAGAAAGCCCCACCCAAGAAAAGTAAGCGCTATCCTGAGATTATGTATCTACTTGGGAAACAGAAAAAGGAAGATATACCCAGAATAACTTGGTCGCATTGGTTTGAGATATTGCAGCATCCCAGAGTGTATAAAAACAGAGACATACTTTGCAGTCTTCTACAAGAGTGTGAGATCAAATGTCTTTCAAGCGAACAACTACGAAAAAGAGTTCAGGAGGAAAATAAGAATTTATGAACTTCTATGCGATAGATCTTTTTGCTGGGTGCGGTGGATTGAGTGAAGGATTTAAACAGACAGGATTTGATATCATTGCCCAAATAGAGATGGATAAATGGGCGTGTGAGTCTCTAAGGACCCGCCATCTATATCATGGACTGAAAGACAGCGGTAAGGGTTATTTATATCGCAGGTATCTCAGGCAGGAAGTCCGGCAGGAGGATATTCTTGATAGATTCCCGGATCTCAGAGAGTCGATTTCTCACCAAGTTATTCAGGCAACCCTTGGAAATGATGGGATAGAGCGGATACTCGAGAAAATAGAATCCAGCAGAAAATATAACGCTGCTCCAAGATTTCATGTGCTTCTCGGAGGGCCACCGTGTCAACCCTATTCACTCGCCGGGAGGGCAAGGGATCCGTTCAGAATGGAGAATGACAGAAGGCACTACCTTTACAGACATTACCTTGAAATCCTGGAAAGACTTCAACCAGATTTTTTTCTTTATGAGAATGTCCCCGGTCTTTTTACTGCGAGGGCTGAAGGGAAAGAGATATTCGTCAGAATATTGAATGATTTTTCTTACCTCGATCCCCCATACGAAATTACACCGCCCCTGCGGGAGGTTTTTGAGGAGCCGGGCAGCTACATTCTTAACAGTGCAGACTTCCATATCCCACAAAGCAGGAAAAGGTTGATTCTTATTGGATATAAGAAATCTCTTGAAGGCAAAAATCCAGGGATAAAGAACATATTCAAACGATTACAGAAACAGGCCTCGAAAAACAGGGAAGGAGAGCGTCTTACCGTCAGCGATGCAATCGGCGATTTACCACCCCTGAAACCGGCTGAGGGAAGTGATGGCTGGTTTGGCTCCTACAATTCGAATACAAACCTCACATCCTATCAGAGAAGAATGAGAAGGGGTTCTCCGGGAATTGTCAACCACCGAGCAAGAACACATATGCAGGGCGATCTCGAAAGATACAGATTCTTTATTGAACATCACAAAAACGGGAATGGAGCGGCGTGCCTTAATGATCTTATTCAGGAAAGACCCAACCTCATTCCGAACCACAGGCACCTTGACAAGTTTCTGGATAGATTCAAGGTTCAATGGTGGGATTACTCCTCCTCAACAATAACTGCGCATATCTGCAAGGATGGACACTACTATATACACCCGGACATCAATCAGTGCAGGTCTTTTACAGTCAGAGAGGCGGCTAGATGTCAGTCGTTTCCTGATAATTTTAAATTTGAAGGCCCTCGAACCGAACAATTCAGACAGGTCGGAAATGCTGTACCACCTTTGCTTGCTGAAATAATAGGCAGGTACATCCGCAAAGAACTTGAAAAAATTTATGCTAAAGAAATCCAATCTGGTGAATAGAAATGAAAGTGCCAGCTCGAAAAGATATAAGCATATTCAGGAGAAAGATTATCGGGTGGTATAAGAAAAATGGTAGAGCTTATCCATGGCGGGAAACAGATGATCCATTTCGAATTCTGATTGCAGAGATGATGCTAAGGCGAACGAAGGCGGATCAGGTGGTGCCTGTATATGAGCATTTTCTCAAAGAGTATCCTGATGTTGATTCTCTTGCTGTAGCAAAACAAGAAGCCCTCGAAGAAATTCTTTATCCCCTCGGGTTAAAATGGCGTACACCAGCTTTCAGAATGGTAGCACGGGAAGTGCGCGAAAAATATCAATCCAGAATTCCGGAAACTAGGGAGGAACTGACATCCTTACCTGGCGTTGGTGAATATGTGGCGGGGGCAGTGTTGTCTATTGCCTACGGGAAAAGAGAGTGGCTTGTAGACAGCAACATTGTGCGGATTTTAAAGAGATACTTCTGTATCAAAACATCAAAAGAGGGACGCAGGGACAAACATGTTATAGAAATAGCTAAAATTTATGCATCAGGAAAGGATCCCGGCAGGGCAACTATGGGTATTCTGGATATAACTGCTCTTGTCTGTAAACCCGGAAAGCCAGATTGTGAAAAGTGTCTATTGATAGATCGCTGTCATTATGCACTATCTCAGAAGAGAGATTGAAAGGATTGGCACGGCACAGCGTATAACACGGTGTAAAAGACTACGCTTCGCTTCGTCCAAATTCTGCTTACGCAGAACTTCTTTTACACCAATACCGTTAGCAACAAGGCGTGAAGAAAAAAACCAACACAGCGAAAATGACAACAAAACAGAACTGGTTTGAGAATGAAAAAGTCAAAAGATTTAATTTTTTTGCCGACCCGCAGATAAGGGAAACGAAAAGCCATCGCACATTTGGCACATTGCCTTTTGCCCAACACACAAGCCAACGCTTCGCAAAAGTCAAAGAGCCAAATCCTCCGACCCTCAAAAAAACGATAGAAATAAATAGCATTTATATTGAAATTATTGCAAGAACATAATGATTTCAAGATTTACAATCATAAAAGGTGTCGGAAGGTTTCAGGATTGTCAAAATCTTGGTGGACGCCATTTCAGTAAAAATACAATCATCTTCGGTCAGAACACTGAAGGTAAAAGCACATTGACAGATATTCTATGGTCATTTAAAATAGGTAATACAGCATTTATTGAGGGCAGAAAAACATTTGGTTTTATAGGTAGCCAACAAGTTGAATTATTTGACAAAGACAATACCGCTTTCAGATTTCCAAGTGTAGATTGGAACAACGGTTTTGACAAGATTGAAATTCTTGACACACAATACATCCAAGAAAACATTTTTGAGGATAATGAAATCAATTTTGACCAGCAAAAGAATTTACAAAGAATAATAATCGGTTCTAAAGGCAAAAAGCTTACGGAAGAAATAAATTCACTTCAAGACGAATTTAACGAACTTACAAAAAAGAAAACAAGCAAAACAAATGAATTTAACCAAAAATTTAAGAGAGAAATTTCGGTTAATGATTTTATAAACTTGCCTAAGCATGACGATGTTGACGAGAAAATAAAGCAGATACAAGCTACTATTGAAACAGCAAATAATCAAAGTAAAATCAAAACGGTCTTTGTTAGTATTGATACAATTCTTGATAACATTGTAAATCAAAACACCAAAAGTGTTTTATCTGAATCAATTCAGGTTAAAGCAGAACTTGTTACCGCACATATTCTGAAAACGTGGAAAAATCCAAATCACTCCAAGGACTTCTTACAAACAGGATTAACATTGACAAAAGAAGAAAAGGAATACTGTGTTTTCTGCGGACAACAATTAAAAGAAGCCAAAGATTTATTACAAGCATATTCGCAATTATTTTCCGTTGAATATGAAAAACTTCAGGATGATATTTCATCGGCATTTTCAAAATTTGAAAAATGGGATCCAAAAAGTATTCTTGAATCTATTCAAGACAAGTTGGGTTCAATAAATCTTTCAATCAATACCAATGAAATTGACAAGACTGAGTTAGAAGAAATCAAAGATATAGCCAACGCTGAGTTCTCAAATAAATTAAAGGATATTGGCTACAATGTCAATTTTGAAAATTACGACAAACTAATTCAGATATTTCAGCAGGTCAGCGTGCAGGTTGATGATTTGAAAAAGAAAAATATTTTTAGTGCAGATGTCAATATTGAAAACCTTAAAAACAAAATCAAAGAGTTAGAATTTTCCAAAACAAGACATACTCAAGAATGGAATGACTTCCTTAAAGAGTATGATGATATTGATATAATTCAAGAAGGAAAGAGAGTGAAACGAGAGGCATTGAGAAAAGAACTAAATGAGTATAGCGAGAAACTTTTTTCCATTCATCTTGACACGATAAACAAAACACTTGAACAACTTAATGCGGATTTCAATATCTGTGCTTTTCAGCCGATGAAAAAATTAATTGGACAGAGGGAAAGAATATTTGCACTTAAATTTTTCAAAAGACACAATGTTTTAATTGATGAAACAGCAACTAACAAACCAAATTTCAAAAATACTCTAAGCTATAGCGACAAAAGAGTTTTGGCATTTTCTTTCTTTTTCTCTCTGATGATTCGCGATGAGAAATTAGATGAGAAGGTAATAGTGCTTGACGACCCATTTTCAAGTTTCGATTCTGACAGACGAACAAAGACAATAGAGTTATTAGCCAACCCCTATCTTATCACATCAGATGGTGAGTTGATTGAAAAGAAAATGAACCAACTAATAATTCTCACGCATGAAAAAGAATTTTTCGCATGGTTATTCCGAAAACTTGAAAGTCCAAAAGCACTTAGAATAGTTGGAAATGGTTTGGATTCAAACGGAATTAAAATAAGCACAATAGTAGATTGTGATGTTTATACAGAATTCATAGAGCATGAAAATAAAAGGGACTTGAAAGAAATACAGGAAACTTATCAATCAAATAAACCAATCAGTGATTATGACGGACTTTGTGCAAAATGCAGAAAAGTTCTTGAAAGCATTTTTACAAGGAAATATCTTTTTGAGCTTCAAGATGAAATAAATCAAAATAAAAGTATCCGATCATTTACTGCTAAATTGAAAGAATTGGCGATAAATGATTTTGATAACGAACCAAAGTATAAAAAATTCATTTTTCTTTGCGACAATTTGAACATTGAACTACATGACAGCCCTATGAAAAATGATGGAGGCAATGCAAATAATGTATTGGGTGACTTCCTGAAACTTATCAAACAAATATAATGAAATGAAAAGCCCACAGCACATAGCCAAGCACATTGTCAGGTCGCACCAGCCAACGCTAAAACCAAAACCTGCCAAAGAGCTTGTCTATTTTGCCAGCCCTGACTTTGCCGACACTAAAAAACTAAATCTTTAAAGACAAAAAAATAAGGAATGACAGAATTAGAAATATATCTCAAACCATTGACAGACAAGAACGCCCAGTTGCTAACATGCGGTATATTTTATTGCCGAGTTTGTGCTGAAATCAACGGCTGTGGCTCGCTTCAAACTTCATCGTGGTTTGACAGTGACGTACTCCGAAATCGGCAACAAAAACATACCGCTGTCCGTTGTGTGCAAGTTAAAAAAATGAAGTACAATGGATAAAATAATAATTAAAGATTCTGTTAAGATTACCAAGAAAAATGGAATTAATTTTTTACTTGATAATAACAATAGACAGATAAAGAATAAACCATGGCTGGGAGATTTATTTTCTTTTCTCTATGATCGGATTATGGAAAAATCCGTTTTCCCAAAAAAATTTAATTCTTCTATTG
>JADHWO010000110.1 GCA_016783445.1 Candidatus Aminicenantota bacterium | reverse complement strand
CAAAAAATATAATATTCATCACCTAGTTTGGTATGAAAGTCATGAATCTGCGGAATCTGCAATTGTAAGGGAGAAACAGATAAAGAAATGGAAAAGGGCTTGGAAGTTAAAAATAATTGAAAAAGAAAATCCACAATGGGTTGATTTATATAAAAGCATATGTGAATAGTCATGGATTCCTGCTTCCGCAGAGCCTGCCCCTGTGAAAACAGGGGAATGACATTATTAAAAAAAAGCATTCATTTTTTCAACTAATTGGGAGATGAACCAAAAAAGGAAATGGTGGTTTTTCTTATTTTAAAGGTTAAGTGTCTGTTTGACTGAAGGGAAAAGTTTTATATCGGTATGAGGCAGAAATAGTGCGCCAGTAAATTCATTCATATAGGTAGGCTCTGTGTTTAATTCAATATAGGTCATTTTTTCAGCGATTTCATTGGCTAAATCTTTGTTTTTATCAGAGAGTAGAATGAGATAAGCCCCGAGAAGAGAACTGTTACCGAGATAGTGGAATTTTTCTCGCTTAAGGTCAGGCAAGAGGCCGATACGAATTGTATTATTTATATTCAAATGCTGGCCAAATCCGCCCCCAATATATACTGAATCGATCTTATCAAAGCCAAGGCCGACGTTTTTTAACAATACTGAACATGCGGAGAAAACCGCAGCTTTAGTCCGGATAAGGTTTGAGATGTCATTTTCAGTAACTATAAGATCTTTTCCCCAATAGCAATTTTTTCCTTCTTCAATGAGAAAGCCCTTCCCTTCTTCAGTTTTAACAATTTTCTTCCCGGCCTTTTTTTCGTTAAATTTTCCATGGCGGTCAATATACCCAAAAGTGAATAATTCTGCCAGAAGGTCGACAAGTCCCGAACCACACAGGCCTTGTGGTTTAGTGCCATTAATAACCTTATATTTGAACTCACCGCTGTCCAGCATTTTTATTTCTTCAATTGCTCCTTCTGAAGCAGGCATCCCGCATTTAATCCCGCTCCCTTCAAATGCAGGGCCAGCAGAGCAGGCACAGGTCATGAGCCATTCTTTATTACCAACAACAAGTTCTCCGTTAGTTCCGGCGTCGATGAACAAGGCTACTTTTTTTGAGTCCCGGAGTATAGGCGTACAAAGAAGTCCTGCTGTGATGTCCCCGCCAACATAGCTCCCAACAGCCGGAGAGCAGTAGATCCTTCCCTCGTTGTTCATTTTTAACCCCAGGTCCCGGGATAAAATTGTAGGAACCTGGTTAAACGTCGGAACATAAGGCTCCTCCCTGATATACCGGGGCTCAAGATTCAGAAGAAGATGGATCATTGTTGTATTTCCGGAAACAGAAGCTAAATAGATATCTGAAATGGAGACTTTGGCTGATTTTGAAGCTTTTTTTATAAGATTATTGAGCGTCAAAATAATAAGCTCCTGCAGTTTTTTTAGGCGTCCGGGTTTTTGTGCAAAGTTTATCCGGGAGATTATATCTTCCCCGCATGCGATCTGCTGGTTCAAACTCGAAGCGGTAGCTAAGATTTTCTCATTCTGAAGATCGACCAGATGCAGAGCTACGGTTGTGGTTCCTACATCACAGGCAATACCATAAAGCTTTTTTCCTTCAGACTGGGGAGCAACATCAATTACTGTTGCTTGTTTTCCTGACAGGGAAAGAAAAATACTTATTTTTCCTTTATTCTTCCGTACAGTTTGAGCTAATTTTTTTAGAACAGAGTATTCACAGTCTATCTTTTTTAAAGCGAGCTCTTTTTGAAGCTGGCGTTCTATTCTCCTCAAATCACTGTAATTATCTTCCAGAGTAGGAGGGGAAAGTAACAGTTCGATTTTTTTAACGGATGGATTCAGCTCATATACACCTGAAATGTTATCTCTCTGTTCTTTAAAAAATTTTGAATCAACGATACTCTTGATGTCAAGTTCACGGAATTGTGGAAGCTGTACAGTGATGTTATCCTTAACTTCTGTTTGGCAGGCTAAAGAAAATCCCCGGGAAGCAAGCTTATCTGAAAGGGCGGCTGAAGGTTTACTGTGGTAGGTCCCCTCTATTATTTGAATAACACAATCGCCGCACGTCCCTTTCCCCCCGCAAGTTGTTTTGAGAGGCAGGCTGGCTGTTTTAACAGCATCAAGAAGGCTTGTTCCTGGCGGCACTTCAACAATGGTTTCAAACGGCAAGAATTTTACCTTGAAGTTATTTTCCTCAGTCCGGGATTTTTTATTAGTCATATTCTTTATATATCTTAGTGAATCTTGGATTTTGAATCCAGAATATTTTCAGCTCTTGTCTCTATCCTCTGTTTTTCCCAAACGCTGATGAGTTTATGTTAGCTTAACACTCTTAACAAATGAAGGAATATCCGAGGCTTCCTGGCAGCCCACGATAACTTCCCATCCGGGGAGATTATCTTCTAAGTCTCCACTTATTTGAGATACAAGGCCTGGGATAACGATTTTCCGTGTTTTAACCTGCTGCTCCAGTTTAATATCTTTAATAAACTTGGCGATCGTTTCTCCCACGAATTTCCCGGCAGCCCAGGCTGTTAGAACTGACTGACCTTCTGCATCGGCTACAACCAGGTGAGCCGAGATCCCGGAGTTTTCAATCTCTCCTGATACGATAAAGTACGTTAAGGAAAAATTGGTAGTAACAAAAACGGGCGACTCAGGCGTAGGTTCTCCAATAGGATAAACTTTTGGGTCCACCTGAATTGGCTTCTGAGGATCAGTATAAATATTCTGCCGGAGTGTGAACAGTGTATAAAGCATGGCTTTGTCGTATTTGGGAAGGACAATGATCGAGTCATATTTACACAGAAGGGCAGATGCTCTTGCCAGCATATCTAATTCGCTCTCTGCATGGATATAGGTAAAAAGCGGATATCCGAATGGTTTGAAATATTTCTTTAATGCACTGCGCCTCAGAATAGCATTATGCTGCAGTTGATTCCCGATATTCTGGTTTTCAAGATTTAGAATCAAGTTATTTACGCCAGAATTTCTTGCCTTTTCTGTCTGTTTTGCCAGGTCATCATAGGATTTAGCGGTCAATATAAGGCTGACATCGCTGTTTTGTGTCAGTTCAATATTTTTATCTGAGAGCTCATTTTTTAAAAGAACTGCGGGGCAGGTATCTTTTAATAATTCTATTCCTTCTCTTAAGATTTCCTCATCAGAACAATCCAGTATTATTCCCTTGGCTGAATTTTCTTTGGCAAGCACTACTGTCTTTAAAAAATCTTCCTTATTTTTCGAATCATGGGATATAAAAAATAAGTCTGCACTTAATTCTTCTCCAACCCGTTCAACGTTGTAGCCCTCGATCTCCTTTATTTTTGATAAAAGTTTTTCTTCTCCCTCGGAAGTTCGAAGCTCGATTGCAACTCCTGTGGGGTGAAAGAATGTTTTTTCGTGGCGGAACATAACAGTTTCATTGCCTACTTCCAGGGCATTTGTGCCTCCAATTTTCACCAGGCGAATAGGAGGTTCGCTTGCTGCACCAAGTGTAACTTTTGCTTCTTCGGAAGCATGGGGGCATTCGCTTAAATCAGCTTTTTTTTGGGCAAGCTTCATGGCAAAAGCCATACATGTTGGAACGTTACAGTCACCACAGTTGGTTTTAGGAAGCAATTTGAATATATCTAATCCTGATAGCGCCATGGTCAACTTTCCTTTTTGGACTCATACATTTCAATAATCTTATTCTTGACAACCTCAAAAGCTCTGGGGTGATACATGATTAATAATTCTGTGCCGGTGAGCAACAAACTCATTGCTGTGGCGATTTCCCAGTAAGCTGCCCTTTGTTCCAGGTTCCCCCAGTCAGGGTATTCTTTTTCGGGTGCCCATGTTTCTTTGACACGGAAGCTTTCGTATCCGGGATTAATGAGCATGGGAAAGGCAAGCATTTTATCTCCTGCCAGACCGTCGTTTCGTATTCTCTCCATAATAGAGTAGGTGTATTCCAGGCCGTATCCCAGAGTACTTGTCAGGGGGTCCATCACGATTCTTTCAGGAGGGAAATTCATGTCTGTTAAAAGAATGTTCAACTGCTTGGCAAGATTGACGTCAATGGGAGATTGGGCAACAAGGGTATGCTTGTATGCAATACAGGCAGCAGCGATGGTTTTGTAATTATCCGTCTCCACATAATTTATTAAACAGTTTTCACCCTCTGTCACTTCACAGACTTTTTTCATAACTTTGTTTATCTTCTCAAAGTGGCTGTGCCCGGAAATAATAAGAGGCACCCTCACGCTTTCGAGTACCTGTTGTACGGTTTCTGCTGCTTCTTCTGCGCTTTTATCCCCTTTTTCAGGGTGTGTCCCTTCCAGGCGTACACTGATGAGCTCGGCTCCGTATTCGTCAACACATTTTTTTGCCATTTCCCCTGGTTTGTCGATGACGTCGCCGAAATAATCCATTAAGGAATCCAGATATTTTTTTGGGGTTTTGTCAAAGACTTCCATCGCAACAGCCGGGCGATGGGGATGCTGCCCCTCAAAAAAGTGAAAAGGCAAGGATGTGCTGCCTCCTATTGTCACCGTGTGAGAACGTGTGCCTCCCTGTTCAGAAGTGGCGCCGATAGTGACTTCTGCTACTTTTCCTGTGTTGACTTCTTTCGGGATTTCAAAATTCATTTTGTCCTGTAGGGGTTTGATTCATCAAACCCACAACTTGCATAATCATTTATGGCTCTTCTCCCATTTAGTTGATGAAAAGTCTTTCCTATCCTTTCGTCATTCCTGCGGAAGCAGGGATCCAGTCTATTATAAAATATTTTTTTTATTCTTCTAGATTCCTGCTTCCGCAGGAATGACAACTTGCCTTCTTACTCCGTCATGATTTTCAACTAATTGGGAGATGAACCTCATTTATTTATTGGAACTTGATTGTCCTGTAGGGGCTTGATTTATCAAGTCCACAATTTGTATAGTCATTTATTTATTGGAACTTGATTGTCCTGTAGGGGTTTGATTCATCAATCTCACAATTTATATTGTCATTGCGAGGAACGTAGTGACGCGGCAATCTCACAATTTGTTAATTAAATATAATTCTCCTTCCTCATTATTTTATAGTCTTCAAAACAATAAATAAAATTATGGATTCAACATTATATCATGGAAATTTGGAATAAAACCTAAAAATTTATCAGTTTTTTCATCATTTGACCAACTGCTTTGTAAGCAGGGGAATCATCTGCAGCAGGGTAAATCGGCTTCCCGATTTGATCCAATTTGAACAGCCTGTCATCTTCAGGGATGAGATGGAGAAGCTTCAGTTTTTCATCTTTAATGGTCTTATTTATTTGCTGTGGAATAGAATATTGAACGCGGTTTAGAATAAGGTGTTTTTCTTTTATATGTGTATTCAGTTCTTTTAAAAGCCTGCTGATTTTTCCTGCTGCACGGATTCCCCTCGCCAAAGGATCAGATATTATCAGTAAATAATCGATATTTTGAATGGTCCGCCGGCTAAGGTGTTCCATTCCTGCTTCGTTGTCGATCACAATATACTGATAATTTGTACAAAGAGTTTTCAGGATATCCCGCAGTAAATTATTAGCATAGCAGTAGCAGCCCGGCCCCTCTGGCCGCCCCATTGCAATCAAGTCAAAATCGGATGTTTCTACAAGGCTGGTTTGAATCTTATATTCGAGAAACTGCTGTTTTGTCATTCCGCCTGGCAGATTATCGGCAGATATTTTCATTTCCTCTCTGATGGCCCCGATAGTGTCTTCAAGTTCTACCCCGAGCAAGTCGTTTAAATTGATGTTAGGATCGGCATCTACAGCCAGAATGGGTTTTGTTGCTTGTTTGCTCAGCCACTGGATGATTAATGCAGCAATAGTGGTTTTACCTGTGCCGCCCTTTCCTGAAATCGCTATCGTTTTCATGTTTTTTTAATGAGAATTGTCATAACTTTTATATCTATAAACTCTTTTTCTTCTTTTTCTTTACTATTTTTGTGAAAATTCTGAAGTCATTCTTAATAGACAAGTAGGACATACACTTACATAACAGTGGTTATATTTCCTCTGGAGGTTAACCCTATTTATCATAGAACCCATTTCCAGAACGGGACGGTGTTAATTTTTATATCATTTTCCGTATATGACT
This sequence comes from Candidatus Aminicenantota bacterium, assembly GCA_016783445.1. Classification (GTDB taxonomy): domain Bacteria; phylum Acidobacteriota; class Aminicenantia; order Aminicenantales; family Aminicenantaceae; genus JADHWO01. The sequence continues at coordinate 1,804 of JADHWO010000110.1, read as the reverse complement.
CTTCCTGAGCAAATGTTATGACCTTGGCGTTTGTAATATGCAGCCTCTTACATGAATGGACTACCCCTTTTATTTCTCTTTCCAGATTGTGCTCTTCCAGTTCCCAGGCGACCTGAAAGGCATGGATTTCTCCATCCGGGTCTTTAACTATAAAATCACACTCTCCATTCTGATCAGCATAGTAAATCTCAACTCCTTTTCTTTTCAATTCCAGAAATACTGCATTCTCCAGCATCCTGCCATAGTCGACAGTTCCTACTTTGCGGGCTAAACCTGTATCAACCAAATATACCTTTGGGGGGTTGCGTTTTCTTCTATATGCAGAAGAAGTAAATATCCTGACCTCGAAGATAAGCATGCTTTCCAGAAAATTATTGTAATAAGAATAAAGATAGTCTTTGGAGAAAGGAAAGCTTCCCCGGTATTTTTTCTCAAAGGCAGCCAAGGAAAATTTGGCGGAAAATGAAGAGAAAAGGCTTTCCTTGAGTCTTTCGAGTAGATGGATATTTGAAATTGCATATTTTTCTACCAGGTCTTTAAAGTACATAGCATCAAGATATTCTCTTAGGATTTTCTTCTTTTCGAACTCAGAATCAACTAGAGAGACCTCCGGAAATCCGCCCCAGGTTAGATACTCTGATAGAGCATTTTTTATCAAGGCTTTACTCTTTCCATAAACCGAAGCTTTAAGGTCCAGACCTTTTATACGCAGGTATTCCAGAAAAGAAAACGGAAAGATCTCTATTCCCCATGCTCTTCCCCTGAGGGAAGCATGGATATTTTGAGGAGTGATGACCGAGGATGAACCGGCAGCATAGACCGTGATACTCTCTCTCTCTGTAATCCTCCGGGCGAATCTTTCCCAGCCAGCAACATTTTGCACTTCATCGAAAAGGAAAAATACATTTTTACTATCAAGCAGATGCGGTTTTAACTCAAAAAAGCTTTCTTTTATTATATCTAGATCATCAAGCTCGATATCTCTAAGTCTTTCATCTTCGAAGTCAATATAAAGGGAGGATTCCCGGTTCTCTTGGAATATATCGTAGAGGAGAAAAGTCTTTCCGCTGCGCCTTACTCCATGGATTATATTAACCTTATGGACATTTTCAGAGGCCGGCTTTATTGTCTTGAGGATATCGCTGCGGGGAACAATCCCTGAAATATCTTTCAGGATAAATTCTTCGTTTGATTTAATAATATCCTTTAATAATTCTGAACTTATCATGTTTATCCTTTTATTTAGGACATTATAGCCTAATATTGTCCTTTTGTAAAGGACATAATAAAGCCAGCATAAAACAAGTGGGCGATGGGCTCCTGGGGCTCACAAAAACATTTTATGAATTTTATTAAAACATTGGGGGCATGGAAAGGGCAGGATGGTTCTTTTTGGTTAAATATTTGAGAACTTCTTCTTCGGTTACAGCCACTGTTTCATCTGCAATCATATCTACAAAGTTCTCTAATCCCTGCTGTTTTCCTAATTCGTGCAGCTGTGGCTCCAATTCTTCCTTGAGTGCTTTATCAATCCATACGATCCGTTTGAAACCTCCCTCAGCGCTGATAAATTTTTGGCTGAGGATGTACTGTTTGCTGTGACCGATGAATCCCGGAGTTTGCACTCCTCCCCCGACGGTTCCTGCCATTGTGGAAAATTTCATGCCGATAGGAGTCATTCCCGTGTGATCCCGGTAGACAGTCATTATTCCATTGGTCGAAGGTAAGACACAGGAGATGCATTCGAAACAGCCGCAGGAAGTCATTGGGTGTTCAATGATGCTGTAGGCATTAAAGAACTCCA
>JADHWO010000005.1 GCA_016783445.1 Candidatus Aminicenantota bacterium | reverse complement strand
CAACTTGCTTTCTTGCTCCGTCATGATTTTCAACTATTGATGGCTGTAAAACCAATGTCCCATGTGCCGATGCTTTTCTCGGCGGAATAAAAGGAAGTAATTAGGACATTAATTATACCGTTGTCAATAATTGGGAGATGAACCCTTCTTAATTAATTTTTAAGGCAGATAATAAGGTGTCTTTTTCTGAGAAAGTGATCCCTGAACTTACGATTTTATCCATATTCTGATATTTAGGAATATTTCCGTATTGGCTGGATGGAGTTCTTGTGACATAACAAGCAGCTAAAAGATGTCCCATAAGGCACAGGCGCTCTAAATCGGCTTCCTTGATTTCACCTGCTTGAAACTTCTTAAAATAATTTCTGTTTTGAGTCCACTCGACCTCAAAGCCGGCTCTGAATGAATCGCCCGCTCCAACGAACTTATTTGCGTCAACTATTATGTATCGGGATTTAACGGAAATCGGACCGATTCTTTTTCCTTGTGGATTTAGGTATAAAACATATATATCTGCACCTGCAGTAATGCCAAAAATCCTGGGTGAGTTATCAGTGTTGTACTCATCTGCCAGTCTAAGAAGGAATTTTTTGTTTTTATCTTCTTGATTTTTACCGCGGATTGAATAACCAAAGGAATTAGCTATCATTTTTGCCTCTACCTCAGATGAAAAAAACCAGCTTAAATGAGGTAGTACTGGCTTTAATAGCTTGTATTCTTCTATAATTTCTCCATCGCTAATTGATTTTTTTGGGTTTTTTGAAAGTGTATGAGGATCAACCATTGTGATATATCCCAGTCTTATAAGTTTTTCCATCACTCTTGCTAATTTTCTTCCTTTCTCACTGTCCATTATTCTTGCAACACCTGAATAGACATAATGAACAATTGCCCCTGGTTGCAGCTGAGTTATCATGGAAAATACACTCTCGCTCTCAATATCCAGGTCATCAACCGCATTGGGTGCATGAAAAATAGCCTCTCTTTTGCCAGGTTGTGCTGGTCGGATGAATGAGGAGCTTGAGGGAAGTGTTTTATGAGGGATTATAATGGGATATGTTCCTGTTTTTTCCATAATGTTCAGCATAAATCTACCTTGGATATCATATGTTTTTTCTTCTGTCCCAAGAGAGGTTAATATTCCAGCTTGTGTACCTGCAATGGATACAAGAGGAGCAATGTTTAAAGATCCACCACCCATAGCATAAAACTCCTTTTTTAATTCCAGCCATTCAGGTTTGACTTCGACCATCCTGCTGCTGTCAGAAACAAGGCCATCTCCAGCGATATTTTTGAAAAAATCAAAGTCTGGATTTGTTATATCACAACATGTAGTTCCGACCACTAAAACAGATATATCTGAGATCTTCTTTTCAGGAGTGTTTTGTAACATGTATTATCCTCTGGATTAAAAAAAGAACAAAATTCACCCGGTTTCTAAATATTTCTGTATTAAATCATTAAACTTATCAGTACCTGGTAGCTCGGTACACAGCAGGTATTTGGGTTTTTCATCTTCGGTGATCTCCGGGAATCTACAAAACTTATCTACAAAAATATTATCAGTTCTGTCATCATTCACTGAAGAGACTTCTTCGACTAAGACCTTCCCATGGCCTGGTTGGCCCCAGAATTCGTGATAATGGTTAGGATCGAGTCGAATTCTATCCCCTGGTTTAAGATTTATCACAGTTCCTGGTTCATAGGATTCCCACATCTCATTGTGAAATATTTTGACAGGTGAATATTTTTCAACTCCCTCTTTTTTGTCCATATTGTATATTTTGATCTGAAGATTTCCTCCTCCCAGGTTTATTATGTCTTCCATCTTACTGCGGTGATGGTGCATGGGTGTGACCTGATTCTCTTCAACTAGTAATATCTTGTTCGAAAAAGGTTGGTCTACTGGCTTGCCATCCTGGCCAATAAAACCATTTGAGAGAGTATAGAGGAGTAATCCGGTTTTTTTGTAATCTCCGGAATCAAAATCCGTTAAATCCCATCCGATACGTCTTTTTGTAATTTCTCCGACTTTTTCCCTGTTCTTGATCCAGTCTTCTAGACTCCAGGATGCTTGGGGCGGAAGTGTATAGTTTCTTGAATTAAGAAATGTTATTCCTTCATCTATTAAATTATTTATTTTTGACCTTTTCATTCGGATTTTCCTCCATATTTATAAATAGGGACAGGCCCCATTTATTCTTGACCTTTTTTTTGTTACCTCTGACCTTAAAGAAATCGTGCCAGTACTCCAGGGATACACCGATAAGTGTAAAATATTACACCTCTTTTATTAAAAGCGAAATTAAAAAAGCTGATTAATTGCTGTGGCAAGGATGACTCTGGGCAAAAACACAGGGACAGATAATAAGCTTAGTATTTCCTGCCTATCCTTTATGTTGTATCCGATACAGTCAAGGATTATGGCTTCAACTTTTTCTTGAATAAACCTTTGAGCAATTTCCTCCCAACTTTTTCCTTCTCCATAAGGGGATTTAACTTCTACGATAACTTTATCTTTCTCCCATTTTTTCTCTGCCATTTCTATTTGATTTTTTAAGGGAACTACGATTCCAAGGATCTTAATCTGTAAAACATGCGTGGTCAAGAAGTTAAGATAGTCAAAAGGGAAAATGACGGGGAAGGGAAATTGTTTTTTTTGAAAATCGTTTGTACAGAGTACTCCAATTACACTTACGTTCAATTTTGTTTTCATTGAATCAAGAACCCCGGGCATCAGTGAATTTACTTTTTTTTCGCTTAACTGGACCTGGCTGCCTTCTCTTAGACGAGTGACCAATGGCGTTTCCCCGATTTCAGGCTTTAAGCGCTTTATTTCCACTGGACTGAGATTATCCAGTAATCCTGTTTCCAAAATTTCTATATGGGAAAGAAAAAGAGGCTTTATTTCAGAAACAACGTCATCCCTTGGGGACTGGCCAATTGTAAGAAGTCCTACCTTGACTGAATTCATCCTGTATACATTAAAAATCGAACCGTTGGCTTCAAGGACTATTTTCTTGTTTTCATTTTATACTCGATCTGGTTTTAGCAGTTTAATGCTGGAATTCAGAAATTTTTTCGCTGAATCTAATAAAGCCTCAGCTCCTGCTTTTGACCACTGATCGTAATAATCTGCATTTTCTCGTAATGACTTAGCTTTTTGGAATCCTTCAATTAAATTAACTGACAAATGTCCTTTCTCTTCATAAAACACACGCAGGGCAACAATAAGACAATAATGACTCCTCTCTCTGTAATTTTTTGAGTAAAGGAGTGCTCTCGCTGAATGAAACATTGAGTAATAACATTGAATTGTTGTCCATTTATAATTTTCGCTATTAAAGCTTTGTTTAGCAGTTTTTAAATCTTCCTCTGCGGTTTTTAGTTCTTTATTAACTAAAGCTTTTCCTCTTGAAAATTCTTTTATCTTCTGCTTTTTCAGGCAATCTTTAAATTCAGAATTCATCTTTCAATTCCCACAAGGTTATTCCTAATTCAACTTCCTTATAAAAAGTTGGATCTGTTTTTTCCATCTCAACATATTCTAATGGCGATCGGACAATCAATCTAACCATTTTGCTTAGTTTATTTTTCTCCATCGCTTTACTTATTAAATTAGAATTATTGGTTACTATAAATAAATCAATGTCACTCTTGATTGTATTTTCTCCTCGGCTGCAGCTTCCATAAAGAATTATTTTTTTTGATAGTTTTTTAATTTTTTTCATCAAAGGTTTTAAGTTTAATAAAGTTTTTAAAACTTTTAATTGTTTAACTATAGGATGGTCAAAGATTATTGAATAAAAAGAAATCTTACCTCTTTTTTGCTTCTTTACTAATTCTATTTTCACTAAATCTTTCAAAGCAAAATTTACTCCAGATTTGCTAATTTTAATTGCTTTTTGGATTTCTTTTTCCAAGAATTCATTTCCTGGATATTGAATTAAAAAATCTAGAACTTTTTGTTGATTAGTAGCAATCAATATTTTTCTCATTTTTTGTTCAGTAAAATAGACTACAGTCTAATATTTTGGACTGATGTCCAATATATTAGACTAAAAGAAATTTGTCAATGCTTTTCAAGATAAATCAAGTATTATGCCTTACTCTAAAGTATTGAATTACTCTGTGCAAGGGCTTTTGGATTGTCCATGGCTCATAGAATCAAAAAAATTAAGGTGAGGACGAAATGGAATATTTATAAATGATTGGAATATTCAGAAAAAAGCTTGATCAAGATTAAAAGAATGGATTAATTGTTGAAGAAAGAATGATTCTGGGCAATAGGATAGAATTGGATTTAACTCTTTTTTCCTAGGGTTTTTAAATGTTCTAAGGAACCGTAAAGAGTAATGAGCTTCTGAAATTCCTCCTTTTCGTAAAAGGAACATTTCCCTTCACCAAAAGCTTTTGCTACTTCCACCACAAATCTAACCGCCATTTCTATATCTATTGTGTGATTAGCGCCAGTAGCACATCCGGGAACAGGGATTTCAGTTGTTATAGCAAGACCAACCACCGGAGAGCTTGTTGCTGTGGCTGGTTGCATAATGCTGTTGATATGGAAGAGTTCATTCCCGTATGGGGTAATATCCTGAGTCGTGATGGGAAAAACAACAGGCAGTTTACCTGTCACTATTTGCATGATGTCCAGTAAATCTTCGCTGACTCTCAATATATACCCGTCTTTTACAGTAGGGGAGATGGCAAATCCTTTAAAGTTGATGATGCGGTTCCCTTTTGTTGTATCAATAGAAAGAATAGCTTCCATCTTTTTTTCAACTTCGAATTTATTCATTGTTTCCATGGAAACAGGTGCTCCCATAAAGGGAACAGGCTCATGAGGGATAATAGGGGAGTGGGGGCAGAGATGGGTAGCAACGATCACATCACCCTTTAGTTCGTCTCCTTTTTTTCTCATTTCTGTGATTTTTAATGCGGCGGCTAAAGCTGTTATAGCGCCATCAGCGTCAGATACCAGGCCAATCTTATGAGGTCTGGCTCCTATTCCTCCCAGGCGGCCTATTATTCCCAGGGTTGGGGCTGATTTCCCTTTGGATTGACCTTCTTTTCCTTTGATAACAATCTTAATAAAGTCTGTTTCGCCCTTTTCTTCCTTGATTTTTTGGATTTTTATCTCTGACTCGTCTAATCCTTTACTGATAAAAAAGTCTTTTATTTCAGCTCCCTTGATTACTGGGCTATCCAGTAATTCATAAACATCGATAACCTGTTTTAAAGCCATGGTTTTACTCCTTTTTTGGGAAAATTTTCATTACTGCATAATAGAGAATTATTGAAGAGATTATCCCATTAAAAGCAAACACAGAAAAGGGGAATATTTTGATTGTGAAGGGATGTCCTGAAGTTGTCCAACCGATTAAGAAGGAAACAAGATAAACACCTAAAGCCTTATAGTTAACTTTGGATATAGTTCTTTCCCTAAAATTTTGCTTTTGTAATCTTCTCAAGATGTAATAATCACAGATAAAGATCCCTCCGATTGGACCGATACTCACAGTTAAAATAATCAAGAAAAGTTCGAGTCTTTCCAGGATGCCTAAGGCAGCGAATAGAGAGGCGAAAACTCCTGCTCCGATGGTTATTTTCCACCTTTTCATCCTGAAAATATTATTCAGAGCCAGTACAGAGGAATAAAGGTTACTGTCATTGGTGGTCCATTGAGCCAGGAGGAGGACAATAAAACCGATAAATCCCAGTCCCAGATACTGGTTGTCGATTATAAGTTCCGGAAGTCTTTCGTGATAAACGCCTGTATTCATGGCTAAGACAGATCCAACAAGATGGAGAAAAGCACTCACTATCATGGCTGTGGTTGCCGCTAAAAAGATATCCTTTGATCGAGGACGGGCGTAGCGAAATATATCTGCACTGGTTATTGCTCCGACTATAAAACCTCCTGCGACTATCGAGGCAGCAGCTCCTAAAGTTATAGGGTAGGGGTCAGGTTGATGGTTTGAAGCCAGTGTGACTAAAGTTTCAGAAGGTAAAAAATGAAATCCCACTTTTATTATTCCCCATATAAAGATTAAAATCATGAATGGAGAAGCGATCCAGCTCAGTGCGCTGAGGCCTCGAATGCCAAAAATAGCAGGAATCATCATGAGAATGCCGCATAAAAAGGAAAAAAGAGGCAGGGAGAAATGCGTCCCGAAGTAAAATTGAATAGTACGAGCAAATAATGCTGCCTGAACCCCAAACCAGCCAATTAGAGAAAAAGCTATTGAGAGTGATATTAAAATTGCCCCTATTCTCCCGAAGGAATAATTTGCTATTAAAGGAGTGGAGAATCCCGTTTTTGCCCCTATATAGCCCATTAGACCCATCATTACTATGAGGATAATTTCCCCTAGCACATAAGATAGAACAACGCTTGAAATTTTCCCTAGACCTAAACCAATCATCATTCCCCTGAAAATAGCAGACATGACAACAGCTATACCGATCCAGATAACAGCAAGATTTAGCCAGGTTTTTCTTTGATTAAGAGGGACAGATTCTAGAGAAAAGTCTTCTAAGAGCTGTGAAGACTCCCCAGTTTGTTTCATTACTAAAGTAATATAAAAAAAAGCACAAATCGTCAATTAATGAAAAATTTATTAGAGAAGAGCTCAGGCTACATTTCTGTCCTCTGGCTGTGGTTTAGGGGCTTGATTCATCAAGCCCAACTTTAATGGCCAGATTGCTGCGTTACTACGTTTCTCACAGAATAACTTGCCCTACTGAAAAAAGTCATTGAAGTTTTAAAAGTATGGTTCCATTAAATTTGACAACAAATTTCCCCTGTGCTATATGTTCTTATGGGGAATCGAAGAATAATGGCTGAGTACCGAGGCAGATTGGAAACATGCAGAAACATCTTTATGTGTATTCACGAGCATGAAAATAACCCACTCTATTTCTTGAGCTTTGAACCTATAAAGGCGAACTTTTCTCTCCGGTGAGATATCCTCAGGTAAAAAAATGACCGTATCTGGTGATAAAGTCAAGCATTACGAAATCCTTGAATTAATAGGAAAAGGAGGAATGGGCGAAGTCTACTTAGCTCATGATTCAGTGCTCGACCGGAATGTTGCCATAAAATTCCTGCCTGAAACAATGGAACAAGATCCCAAAGCACGGGAGCGCTTTGTCCGGGAAGCCAAATCTGCTGCTGCCCTGGATCATCCTTTTATCTGTAAAATTTATGAGACCGGAGAGGCCGACGGCAAAGCTTTTATTGTAATGGAGTATATAAAGGGTAAGACCCTGAAGAAAAAGCTACAAGAGGAGCCTATCACTTTTAAAGAGTTTCTCCGGGTGGCTCTGGAAATTGCTGAGGCTTTAGAAACAGCCCATGAAAATGGCATTGTCCATCGCGATTTAAAGCCTGAAAACATAATGCTCACACCTCACAGCCATGTCAAAGTCATGGATTTTGGCCTGGCAAAGCGGGTTTTTTCAAACGAAGATGAGTTAACCAAAACGATCACACAGGCCTCAGCCACAGAGGAGGGCGCTATATCAGGTACATTGGGCTATATGTCTCCTGAACAAGCTCGTGGTGAAAATGTTGATAGGAAGAGTGATATCTTTTCTTTAGGGATTATGCTCTATGAGATGATATCAGGAGAACATCCTTTTTCCCGCCCAAGTGCTATTGAGACCCTGAGCGCTATTCTCCGGGACCCCCCACCTCACCTTAAAGTAAGACCAAAAAAAGTGATACCAGCATTGAGCCCTATTTTACGTAAAGCCGTAGCTAAAAATCCTAAAGATCGGTATGAAAGTATCGTGGAACTAGCCGTCGATATTCGGAAAATCCAAGCAGAGACTATTGGAGTTGGTTGGCATATTTTCCGCCGCTGGCAGGTTATGGTTGGAACAATCTTAATACTAGTTATGCTGCTAACAGGTGTCTGGTGGCTTTCTCGCCGTGGAGCGGTTACTACGCCTGAAGCAGCACCGGAACCAATAACAGTACTTGTTGCCGATTTCCAGAATCAAACTGGGGACACTGTTTTTGATGGTGCTCTCGAACAATCTTTGGTTATCGGTTTGGAAGATGCCTCCTTTATAGATATTTACAAACGTTCGAAGGCACGAAGGCTTTTAGCACAATTGGATCCCAGTACTAAGGGGCGGCTTGATACTCAGCAGGCCCAGCTTATCTCAGCAAGGGAAGACATCAATGTGGTTGTAGACGGATCAATTGAGCAAAGCCAGAAGGGATATACAATTAGGGTCCGAGCACTGGATACTGTTAAAAACGAGACAGTTGTTGAGACCTCTGAAGATATTAAAACAAAAGCCGATTGGTATAAGGCGGTTGGCAGCCTTGCCGCCGAATTGAGATCAGAACTGGGTGGTATTCCAGCAGATTCAGAAAAAGAAACTTTTACTACTACCTCACTAGTAGCCATGAGGGCTTATGTGCTTGCACAGGAACTTAAAAACAGTGGCAAGAAGGATGAATCCATCAATGAATATCTTCGGGCCATCGAAGAAGATCCGGAATTTGGGCGAGCGTACTCCGGTTTGGCATTAATTTATTATGCATTAGGCGATCGTAAAAAAGCTGAGGAATATCACAGTAAAGCTTTGGCCCATCTCGACCGAATGAATGATCGGGAAATATACAAAACTCGAAGTACCTGGTTTTTGCTGACGGGAAATAATCAAAAAGCTATCGAAGAACTCAACACTCTTGTAAAACAGTTTCCTGCTGATGCTGCTGGAAATCTAAATCTTGCCCTAGCATATTTTTTTGCCAGAGACATGAAGCAAGCAGTCGAGCAGGGACTCAGGACCGTCGAGTTTTTTCCGAAAAACTTTAATTCACGATACAATCTGGTTTGGTATGCTATTGGGGCAGGCGATTTCGAGATGGCAGAACAACAAGTCCAAAAAGTGCTGGAGGGTTCTCCTGAATACGAAAAAGCCTTTGTGGCTAAGGCGCTGGCGGAACTGGCACAAGGACGATCCGCTCAAGCAATAGAGACATACAGGACACTTGAGCCCATAAGTGTATGGGGAGCATCATTGGCTGCTACTGGTTTAGCCGATGTAGCTCTTTATGAGGGCCGTTTGAATGATGCTACAAAGATCCTCGAGAGTGGAATTAAAGCTGATCTCGAAAACGGCCGGAAAGACCTCGCTGCTATTAAATGGACCATGCTTGCTCATCCATTTCTTCTTCTTGGACAGAAATCCCGTGCGATTGATGCTGCCGACAAGGCAATTGCTATAAGTAGAGAAGTAGATGTTCTTTTCCCAGCCGCACAGATCTATATCCGTGCTGGATTGCTGGATAAAGCAGATGTGCTCGCGGCAGAACTTAATGAGAGCCTTTACCCAGAGCCTCAGGCATATGGAAAGATAATTCAGGGAGAGATACTTTTAGAAAAAGGTGAAACGAGTGGAGCTATCAGGCTATTTAATGAAGCAAAGAGTTTATTGGATACATGGTTTGGACATTTTGCCCAAGGACGGGCATACCTCAGGGTAGAAGCTTTTGCTGAGGCTCATTCAGAATTTGATATATGCCTGAAACGGCGTGGGGAAGCTGCTGCGCTGTTTTTTCATGATATGCCATCCTATTTCTATCTGCCCCCGGTCTACTACTGCCTCGGGCGGGCTCAGGAGGGTTTGGGCAGCAACGCTGCTTCCAAATCTTACAAGAAATTCCTAGAAATCAAAGAAAAGGATGAGGGGGATCCGATGGTTCAGGATGCCCGCAAACGATTAATTTCTTTCTGAATTTTTTTACTAAATATTAAAAGTATTCCGTACGTATTACTGCTTTGTGTACTTCACTGTGAGAAAGCCGTTCGGGCTGAACCCGGTCACATAAAGACCCGTTTCGTTCATAAACATGGCCGTGGCTTCATCATCTGTGCTTGATCCGCTGTTATACTGGGCTATCCAGGCTATACTCCCATCTGATGCATTGTACTTGATGCTGAAGAAATCCTTTCCGTTACTCTGAGTGGTCTTGAATCCGGCCACAAAGACGAATCCTGTACCGCTTTCCAAGCTGAGCGCCAGACCAACGGGCATATCGTCTTCATTTCCGCTGGCATAAACTTCAGTCCATGATGGGGTTCCACCAGCTGAGAGGTACTTAATTGTTGCGTAATCATAGCCTTCTGTTCCCATGAACTTTCCGGTCACATATACATTGCCCTCATCATCAAAAGCTACATCAAGGGCTCTATCTTCTCCAGGCCCTCCATAGCTTTGACCAGCACTCCAGACAGGTTGCCCCTCGGAATTATACTTGACCGTGTAGAAGTTGGTGTCGTTTGCTCCAATATTCTCCTGCCCTGTTACATAGATATACCCGGACTCGTCGACAGCGATGGCCGTTGGCTCATCATCACCAAAGAAGCTTCCGTTGTCACGGACTTCCCATTGTAGGCGGCCTGAGCGGTTGTACTTGAGCGTCAGATAGTCAAAACTCTTCGGCTCTCCAGTGTTGGAGCTTTCCTGGCTCTTTCCTGTGACATAGACATTCCCCTGGGTGTCAACAGCAATAGCCGTTGCCTCGTCCATTCCGTTCCTGCGGGAGTCATATCTGGCGTCCCAGACCTCACTTCCGGTGTCCTTGCCATATTTGATGATAGTGTAGTCTTTGTGCGCCGTCTTATTTCCTCTGTGTACGAATCCTGCTACATAGACATTAGCCCCGTCGAGCGTAATGGCGTTAGGTTCGTCTCCCATGTGAGACGGACCGTCATACCGGGCCTCCCATGCCTGGCTTCCGTTCGGGTTGTATTTCACGGTAAAGATATCCTTGCCGGATGTGGTCCCTTCGCTAAAACCGGTCACGTAAACGCCTGTTGCATCCGCAGAGATAGCTGTGGGGACATCGTCTCCGTTGGCTGAACCATTATATAGCACACTCCACTGTCTGGCACCTTCCGTGTTATACATAACAGTGAAATAATCCCTGTTTCCCTCAGTGCCCGTATAGCCGGTAACATAGGCGTTTCCACCCGGATCAGCTGTGACAGCTGTGGCCACTCCGCCTGTGGTTTCTTCAAACACCCACTCAGGAGATTTCGGTTTAATAATAATGTTAAAGGTTGCGGATTCTGTTCTCGGCCCTAAGCCGCACCATGTAAACGGATCAGTGACCTCTACCGTCACCGTGTAAGTTGCGGGGTAGTCCTTAGCTGGATCGAAGACCGGCAATCCCGTTAATTCAATCGGAGAGCCGGTTATATCCATACTGAATCCGTCAGGAAGGCCGTTTACAGTCCATATAGGCTGCAACTTTGCGTTGCTGACCGAGATCTGGACGCTGTGGGAAGTGCCCAATGACCACTCCAGATCAGTTGCATTCGGCAGGTTGATTTCTAATGGCAGGGGCTCGACACACAGTTTAAAGGATTGTGTTGCGAACGCATCCACATCCAAGGGAAGCCTGTCATCGGTGACCTTAACGGTGATGTCCCATTCTCCCGCCTCGAGTGTACCGACGAGCTGCATCTCGCCTGGATTTCCACCGAATCTAGGAATCAGGCTTAGGAAAGGAGCACCAGTGAAAGACCAAGTATAAGGAGCCACACCGTCACTTGGTGTAAAGGATACTTTATTTTCATAATATCCTGTCTCCGTTCCCAAATCATACCCTTCCTGTGTCGTTATGTTCAATATAAGGGGATATGGAGGGAGAATCACACCTGAGAAGGTATGTGTATCGCTGTGCTCCGGATCATCATCTCTGACTTCTATAGTGAAAGAGAAAGGACCGATTCTTCTCGGTGTTCCGGAGAGGAAGTTTCCAATAAGAGTCATATCCTCAGGTATTGCACCGCTTATTAGAGTCCAGGAGTAGTCAGCCCCTTCTGCCAGGGTCCCGCCGATCGCTCTCAGAGAGGTAGGAGGAAATACCTCGCCTGCTCTTACGCCCGAAGGCAGGGGGTCAGGCAAAATAAAGAGCGATGCCGAACCAACAGGGGTAGACTCTGTAGACGTGTGTGAGACGACCACACTGCCCGCCTCGTCATAAGTGATTTGTGCGGGATCGAGGGAACTGAGTTCCCTGGTTCCTGAGGTGGTGACACTCTGATTCTCTCTGTTCGGTTTGGTGTCGATAACCCGCAGGATAAGGACAGCGTATTCACCCGGCGCAAGGGAAAATGTGGTGTTGTTAATATCCGAATTCCATGCCTCCGGATCGCCGAGAAACTTATTTATATTTAGGTTAGTTGTGTCTGTGGTTATAAATGGACTTACAATATTAACAAGAAGCTCGTGATGGGCCTCTGTCATCAGATAACAGCCGTTCGTCGAGTGTGTATAGTGAACCTTGTAAATCAGAAGCTGAGTGAAGATAAATTCATCATCTGGAAGCGTGTCTCCCGCAATACCTTTGAAGGTGTAGGCCGAAAAAGCATCTCCTTCATTGTGCACGCTCCACACCTTGTCAGCGATTTTCGTCCCCGAGGGCGGAATGTTGGTGATATTGGGATTCGTGATATTGGGATTGGTGATATTGGGATTCGTGATGTTCGGGTTATCGATATTGGGGTTAGTGATATTGGGGTTAGTGATGTTCGGGTTATCGATATTGGGATTGGTGATATTGGGATTGGTGATGTTCGGGTTAGTGATATTGGGATTGGTAATATTGGGGTTCGTGATGTTCGGATTAGTGATATTGGGGTTCGTGATGTTGGGATTGGTGATGTTCGGATTATCGATATTTGGATTGGTGATATTGGGATTGAGCGTAGCGATGAGTTCGGGATCGCTCCAATCGATCTTGGTTGTTCCGTCAAGAACGAGGCTTGCTGAACCGCTGGGAATGCCCCCAGCTATGAGGTTTAAATAAATCTCATCATCAAATCCTGTTTCTTCATTCCACACTCTGACTATAACGGAGTCTCCTGCAGACCCACTTACGAAGACCTGGCGTACGATGGAGGAATAATATGGAACTGACACAAAAATATCGGTCAAGGTCTCTTCAGGGGAGAAAGAAGCTGTTGCTGAATAAAGGATGGACAGTTCGAACGTCAAGCTGGCATAAGGGTCAGCCGGATCGGGCGGATTCAATAGGTTATTGACGAAGATGACGAACGAGTTGTTCCCCGGAGCCTGGTTGTTGTTCAGAGTTCCTATCTCGATGCCCCTTGTGATGCGGGAGCAGTAGATGTTCTGGTTCCGCATGCCGACAAGATGGGTATTGGGATTGGATATACAATCGTTCCCGGGAATAAACTTCTCAGGGGGTGTATAGTCTCCCCAAAATCCATCATCACCGGGGGGCTTGACATCGCGGTTGTCGGTCCAGGTTACATAAAAGGTAAACGGGTCGTCAGGAGAGTGGGCGATATCAATATAATCACCATGGAAGGGAACTGTCCCGCCGCTGAACATCTTGTAGTTCGGTGGGTTGAATTGTCCCTGCCGCAATCTATACATCGGCTCTCCTTCAGAGTTATCAGGATCATCTTCAAGAACCCAGAGATAGCGGGAAACCTGAATGGATTCGCCGAAGTTGGGTGAGGGACCGGGATCTGCTTGTGCCAGGCGGACATCTACGGTTTCCCGATAAGGCGTTTCACCGTCTCTGATCCATGGGGAGGAACTTGGCGCATTCGGGCGTAGCGCACCGAATTCATCATAACGGCGTGCGGAGAACCGTGTGTCGTACCAGGCGAGCATTAGCTTACCCGCCCCATAGGTTATGGTAGGCATGAGCTGGTGGCAGGGCATGTTCAGCTCCCCATCCTGCCGTGGATCATCAATAGAAAGAGGTTCGACGGTCTCAGCTGATGACCAACTGCTTCCCCAATCGCTTCCGGCGAGGGAAGTGATAACAATCCTCGCATCACCAAGTTCCGAGATGCGCTGAGTCCATGCCAGATAGATACGTGAGTCTTCATCTATTGTTATAGTCGGATAGGCATTTGTGCGAAACTGTGATGCACCGAACTGGGAGCCCATGGTTGGCTGGTCGAATTCATAGTCGATAGTTGCTACTTCTTGAGCTTTGGTGAATGTTCTTCCATGATCATCAGATTTGGCGATAAGAATGGCGTGGGTAACGTTTGGTGCAGGAAACCGCCTCCAGGCCACATAGATTGTACCGTTGTTTGGGTCGACGGCAAAAGTTGTACCCTGGTTTTTTTGGTGGCTTTCACTGAGTTTGGAGGGGCTCCCCCATGTATCACCGCCGTTTTCCGACCGTGCGATCAGGATTTTGGTGTGGATGTTTTGGTCGATCTCGCCAAGAAACATGCTGTAGATAATATATACACGATTATCTTTGTCTGTGCCGATCCATGGCTTGTCCTGGAACTGCCCGCTGGTCCCTTCATCAATGACCGTTGTATCAACATAATCTATACTGCTGCCGTTATCTCTATACCTGGCGACAAAAACAACGCTCTTCCCATTACGTGCTCTTTCAAAAGCGATGCCGCTGTAGTAGAACCACCCGTTAATTCCGGCCCGGATCGTGGGGTCTGCGGCTGCTTCCAGGCCTGCAAGGGGTGAGTCATGTTCTATGCTATATCCAGGGACAAGGTCGCTTTCCCAGGACTGGCCTCCGTCATAAGATTTGTAAACGCCCAGCCATGCATCGATTGTCACCTCTTCTGTCGTATTTCCAGCCTTATCAATTAGAAGGTAGTCGTTCGCTCCAGCCAGGAGATGCCGGGAGTTGAGTGTGGATACGGCGAGAGATGGCTCGTTCTGCCTTTGGAGATAAGGATCGTCACTGACCATGTTCACGTTTCGGCCTGCGATTAAGGTTTGAAACAAGTCTCCGTTTTGACCTGAGTTATGTGATATTATCGGAATCCCTGTTGCTATCAGAAATGCGACAACAAACAGCAGAATAAAACCTAATTTATGCTTTGGCATTTTCCCCTCCTATTTATAGACATTTTTTTAGTTTAGTGATTAATTTCCCTGGAAAAACGTAATATTTCCAGAGGAATTAAAATCTTTTGGAGGGCAGGAGAAATAGACTTTATGCTGTTTTTGGAGCGGAATGTCTCTCTCAATTTTAAGGATTGAAGAGAATTCCTTTCGTTAATTTGAGAATTTTTTCGATTTATCTTATGTTACTCCTTTTCCCCACAAGAAAATTATTATACGAAAAGTATCGGATGTCAAATAAAATCTTTTATGTCAATATGGTTGCAATGAAACATTTAATCGTCAATACTCTGTTGGGAGGATTTGAGAGGTGAGTTTCAAGGTTTTTCCCTCCTCCCTAGGATTTGAGAGGCCTCACAGAATATTCGAGTAAGGGGTCGCGTCTCAACATTTGACATTATTAATTGAAACACTCGGTTTTAAAAGTGTAAAGGATTAATATGCTGAGTATTTGATGTTATTAGAAAAAAGCCTTACTGTTTTTCCTTTTCTTCTTCTTTTTCCTCTGGCTTCCAGTCTTTGGTTTCTTTGGGAAACTCCTCAAGAAAAGCTTTATCCACCCTGAAAAGATAATTAAATCGTGTGTTTTTCACAACGACCTTTTTTGCTTCCTTGTCTTCATAGCCGATAAGAATTGTGGTCTCCTGGACCTTTTCTTCATCTCCCTTCCACCAGATTTTAACTTCACCTTGAGGGCTGTCCAGCCCATGATCTTTTAAGCTTAATGGAGGGTCGATGAATTCTTCGGCTTCAAGGCTTTCGATTTTCCGGATAAATGTCTGGATCTTGTTCTTGTCTGCTTCGCCTTCATCTGGGGATTCAAAACTCCAGTTGTCTTCCTCGTCTTTTACAAATGTCCAATTAATATCTCCTTTCTTAATGTGCAGGCGGTTTACCTCCCAGCTGTAAAAATTGGCAACTTCTTTTTCCCTTAATTCCTCTGCCTCTTTTTCTAAATCAGAGAGCAGGGCATCTTCCACCTCAATAATTTTTGAGGATAGGGAAGTGGTGGCATAAAGTTTTTCTTCCTCTTTATGAAGAGAAAATGTCAGCTCCTGATTTACCAGAGGCATAAATAGAGTAATTTTATAATCAGGATTCTCCAGACTGTATTTTTTTATTTCATCTTTATTCTTTTTTTCTGAAACGAATTCTTTTGCTTTAAGGTTGCTAAGTGAAGTAAGTAAATTGTCGATTTTGCTTGTATTGGCTAGTGATTTAACAGGTTTTTCTAAAAACCATTCCTCTTCTTTCTTTGTCGCTTCCCAAAAGATTTTTTTTGCTTTCAGTTTTACACTCTTCACTTCATCTGTTTCAAATCTGAAGATATCCTTCTGGCGGAAATCAAACAGGCTTTTCTCCATCAAGTCTTTAAGTTGGCTGGAGATGAGGACTACTCTTGTTTCATCATCTCTCTTTGCAAAGAAGGTTTTATCCAGTGGATTTTCCATGCCCACGAGGATTTTTACTGGCTTATTTTTGTCTTTTAACCAGAGGCTGATTTCTTTTTGAGGAATTTCATATTTTTTTAACTCCTCAGGCTCCTCTTCCACTACTCTCTCGATCTGTAAATCCGAGAAATCACTAGCAAGGCGGTCAACTTCATATTTGTCTGCCTTTGCTTCAAGGGGCTGGGTGATGAGCCATTCATCCTTTTCTGTTTTCTCAAAAGAGATGGTTTTATCCTCTCTTTGGAGGGTAATTTTTTGTATGTCATCCGAGGAAAGAGCAACTAATTTTCCTTCTTTTTCGTTTTCGCCCTCATCTTTGGACTCAAATATAAACACAAAAGCAAGGAGAATGATAAGAATCACAGCCAGAATGATAGTGGTTTTGAATTTCATAGGGAACGTCTCCTCACCCACACTGAAATTCCTGTAACAACTACCACGAGAGGCAGAAAAATGACAGAAACAAAAAAGAGTACCCTTCCCTGAGTAGCGGACAGATGGATCGTTCTGGGGGAAGATGTTTTTAGCTGTATGGAAATAAGGTCTGCCTCTTCAGTCAGCCAGTTGACTGTATTCAGAAAAAAATTCCCGTTTCCTGAGAGATTATAATATCTGTTTGTGGCAAAATCTGAATCACCGAATACAGCCAGGCGTGCTTCCGGATTCACTTTGCTTTCTTTTCCTCCCTCTTCTTTTTCTTCTTTTCTATTTCCTTCTGCTGGTGTGATGTCTTTCTCTTTGACTTCTACCGGTTTGTCTTCTACAGCTTCTTCCTTCTGTTTGACGGTTAAAACCGCCGCGATAGAGACGGGTCCGGCGACATCCTTGTCTTTATTAAAAGTTACTTCCCCTTCTGTGAGCTGCCTTTCTGACCAGGAATTAGGACTTGTTTTTGCCAGGATAGAAACCGAGATTCCTTCTGGTTTCTCTTCGGCTGTATTTACTGAGCGTGCAAATGGAAAGAAGGTCGCATAGCGGAATTTTTTTGTAATATCATGTAGTTCGTATTCGCTCACAAAAGGCATAAAATAGTCTCCTCCCATAAGACGCGATACAGTATCCACTATCAGGTCATCTTCGAGTTTAATCCCGTATTCAACGAGGAACGATTTAAAACCCGGAGCATTTTCAGGGTCAACCATAAAAAAGACCTTTCCTCCCTTACTTATATAATTTCTGATGGTCTCAAGTTCATTGGGAAGAAGGTCCTTTTCAGCTCCGCCGATAACCAGGAGTGAGCAATCTTCAGGGAAAGTAGCTGATAAAGCTAAGGTGAGTTTTTTGACCTCATAAGCGAGTTTTTCAAGTTCTTCTTTGGCTATAGAAAAGCCCCTTTCTTCGCTAACTTCAATGCTTACTTCTCCGTGGCCCTCGAGGAAATAGATGGCTTTTTTCTTCTCCCTTGAGATTTTGACGATAGCGTTAGTCATATCTTCTTCACTGGTAGATGTGATGCGGCTATCTTTATCCCCGCTTTCAAAGATTGTTGTTCCGTCTTCTGTTATGTCATACCTTTTGACCATTCCCGGATTTTTATCTGGATCGATAAATTCATACTTTATATTTTTCGAATGATAATTGTAGATCTTCAGCAGGTTTTCCATTTTTGCCCGGTTAAAATTTCCCTCACGGAAAAAACTCTTGATATTAATATCCTTTTTCAGGTTTTTTAAAACCTGCACGGATTGATCCGAGAGACTGTGAAGCTTTGTTTCGGTAAAATCAAACCTGTGGTGATGTCTGGCGAAAAAAGAGTTGATGACAAACAGAATGGTAAGAACAAGAGCAACAATAACAATCGAGTTACTGGAGTAGATGAAGGATTTTCGTTTAAAGCCTTTTTTGAGAGCCGGAAGATTGAGGAAAATGTATGTTACTAATGCAGCGGCTCCAACCAGTCCTAAAAGAAGGGCAATTATTTTCTTATAGGGCCATATTAAAAGGGAACCCAGTGATAAGAGTATGAGGACTATTGCAATGTAATTCAAATATTGCCTGAATTTTTCCATTTTTACCTCCACCTTCGTGTTTGAATAACAGAATGGGTAAGAAATAGACCAAAAGTAATGAAGCTGAGGTAATAGACAAGATCTGTAGTGTCCAGAATCCCTTTTGTCATATTATCGAAGTGCTGAAAAAAAGAGAGGTAATTGAGTACATCTTTAAACGTCCCCCCTGCAGAGGAGGAAGCCCAGCTTAGAACCCAGAAGAGAAGAAGGGCGCCAAAAGTCAGGATGGCGGAAACTATCTGGTTTTCGGTCAGGGAAGAGAAAAAGATGCCCAGAGCAGTAAAGGCCGCTCCCAAAAGGAATAAGCCGAGATAGCCGGTCAGGACAGGAACTAACTCCGGATTACCATAGACAAAGGTAAAGATCGAAAGGATTCCGGTCAGGAATAGCATCACCAGGAGGACAAAAAGGGAAGCAAAATATTTACCCAGTATGATCTGGTTTATAGAGATAGGGCTGGTGTAGAGTAGCTCATCTGTTTTGATTTTTTTCTCTTCGGAAAAAAGGCGCATAGTGAGAAGAGGGATCATGAGCAAAAGGATAATGCTGATGTTGTGAAAGAGGGGAGAGTAGACCATCTGATTGATATTAATCTGTTGAAGGTAGCCAGGATATCTCGCCATTTGAAGAGACTGGGAATTAAACCACAAGATAAGACTGTAAAAGAAAAATCCCACCAGAACCAGAAAAACAGCTATAGCCGCATAGGCAATGGGGGAAGTGAAGTAAGTTTTAATTTCTTTTTTGCAAATAGCCCAAATGTTTTTCATTGCTCGACACCTCCTGAGATAATCTTGAGATAGAGGTCTTCGATGTTCATGCTGAGGGGCCTCATTTCGATAAGACCCAATTCTTTTTCCACAGTGAACTTTGTGATGTTTTCCCTCAAATCTTTTCCTTTAGACCATTCTATTTTAAACTCATTTTCTTCCCGGAAAACTTTATCAACTCCCTGAATATTATGAAGGAGTGATTGTGTATCTTTTCCGCTATTTTTGAGCTTGATGATAACACCTTCCTTTTTCTTGAAGGAAGCTGTGAGATCTTCCAGAGAACCTGAAGCCATTAGGATGCCTTCGTTGATGATGACAGCTCCATCACACGTCTGAGTCACTTCAGCAAGGATATGAGTTGAAATGAGGATTGTGCGTTCTCCCTTTAAGGATTTTATGAGTTGTCTTATTTCTATAATCTGAGCTGGGTCAAGGCCGATGGTTGGCTCGTCCAGGACAAGAACTTGAGGGTCATGGATTAAAGCCTGAGCAATGCCTACCCTCTGTTTGAATCCTCTTGAGATATTCTTGATGAGTCTCCTTCTAACTGACTCCAGCCCGCTTATTTTTATGGCTTTGTCAACAGCCTCTTTTTTTTGAGAGGAGGGGATTTGTTTGATTTCTGAGACGAAGTTCAAAAAGGAATAAACTGTCATTTCGGGGTAGAGGGGAAGAACTTCAGGGAGATAACCAGTAATTTTTTTGGCTGCATTAGGCTGTTCAAAAACATCATAATCAGCTATAGAGGCTTTTCCCTCAGTGGCAGGAATGTAACCAGTGAGGATTCTCATGGTTGTTGTTTTGCCAGCAGCGTTTGGCCCGAGGAGTCCCCATATCTTTCCTTCTTCAACTTTAAAACTCAAATCCTTAATCGCTTCGATATCGCCAAATTTTTTTGTTAGGAGTTCAACTTCAATCATTTTTTTATGTCCTCCTGTTTTTCTTTTAGGTTATTCCTTATGGGTTTAATAAATCGGTTTTTTTCCATTTTGTGTGGGCAAAACATGTCTTGATAGATTAATAGAAAGTGTTCGGGGATGGATGAAGCGACCTTTGAAGATTTAGCCTCCCTGAATTGCTCTTCGAGGAAATCCGACAGAGTCGGGCGGCGAGTATGTTTGAGCGGAGCGAGTTACGCAGCCGCCGAGAAGAGCGATGAAGGGATGGCGTAAAAAATCTGAACGGGAGCGAGACCGTCCCCGAATACTTTCTTTTTATTACCCGCACAAAATGGAAGATAACCAATAAATCAAATCCCTGCGTAATCTGCTTCATTTAATACTAACTCTTTTACATCAATTCTGGTTGCGGGATTCCCATAAGAGAGAGGGCGCGCTTTAGAACTTCTTTGATGTAATAAATGGTTAGAATGCGGATCTTTTTCACTTCTTTATTTTTTTCTGCCAGAATTGAGTAAAGATGATAGTACGCGTTAAACTTCTGGCAGAGGTTAAAAGAGAATTTAGCCAGGTGTGAGAATTCCAGAGAGCGGATAGAGTGGAGGACTTCTTCCTCACACTGTGATGCAGAGAGAACAAGGTCCCAGAAATCGGCTTGCTCGGATTCAGAAAGCACATCTAAAACAATTTCTCCTGAAGAAAGAAGTGCCTGAATATCCTTTTCTTTAAAGCCTTCTCTTTCTTCAAGTTTGCGGAAGATGCTGTTAATCCGGACCAGGGTATACTGGAGATAAGGGCCGGTTTCTCCCTCAAAGCTAAGGGCTTCTTCAAAATCAAAAACGATAAGGGAATTTCGGGCGAATTTGAGCATGAAGTAGCGGAGTGCTCCACAGGCGATCTTATGAGCAGTTTCCTTTTTCAGCTTTGAGGGGAGTTGAGGATTTCTTTTTTCCACTTCAGCAAGAGCCTTTTCTTCGAGCCTGTCCAGCAGATCATCTGCTTTTACTCCCAAACCTTTTCTCCCTGAGACTTCAAGGAAGTTCTTTTTTTTATCTTCTTCTGAGAGACTTAGATTAAGCTCCTTTAGGCTTTTTGGAGAAAGGCCTACCATCTCGTAAGAGAAATGGATGGATTTTTCGGCCTCGGCAAGAAATTTCAGGGATCTGAGGCCCTGAACGACAATTTTCTGCAGATAAGCCTGCCTCGTATCTATGACATTATAAACCTGGCTTCCGTTTCCAAATGGGGGAGATTTTTGCTTTGATGCGGAGGAAGTTATCCAGATGGTTTTACTGTCTTCTTTGAGAAATGGTTCATAGTAGAAATCTTTTTCCAATAGTCCAAATTTCCAGAGTTGATAGGCAATATCCTTTCCAACATATGTGACAGTCCCGTCAGATCGGACTATAATTTTTTCCTTTTCTGACTCAGTCTCAGGCTCCATCACCCAGCAGCCTTTGTTTACTCCATCTTCTGCTAGGAAAATAGCTTTTTTCTCTTTTAAAAGTGAGAAGGCTTTCTCCCAGAACTTAAGATGGAGAATGCTGCTTTCGCAGGGAAGCAGGTCATAACTGACTCCGATTCTTCGCATGGTCTGGAGATGAGCCTTGATAATCTGGCGGGATATAAAATTTGCTATTTCAAATTCAGGATTTTTCCGCTCTTCGATGTTTTTCAGAATTTCTGATTTTCTTTTCTCTGCCTGGGGGTGGCTCTCCAGGTAGGAAGAGACGCTTGCATAAAGGTCCCAGCAGTAATAATCAAATTTTTCTTTGATTTCCTTAATCTGAGATAGGCTTTTTTTCTCCATTTCCAAAAAGCCAAAAATAACATCCGCCACCTGAACCCCGGTGTCATCTATGTAATTCTGGATTTCGACGTTCTCTCCTTTATATTTCAGACAGCGCCCAAGAGTATCTCCGAGGCAGGCATTTCTGAGGTGGCCTATGTGTGCAGCTTTGTTAGGATTGATATTAGTATGTTCAATAATGATTTTTTTCTCTTCAGCGGAGAGAGAAGCCTGGTCGATTGAATGAAGCTGGTTAGAAAAGAATTTATCTCTGTCCAGAAAGAGGTTGATATAACCTGGCCCGGCTGTTTCTACTTTTTTTACTCCCTCAATGGAGGAAAGATGTGGAAAAATTTCCAGGGCAAGTTCCCTTGGTTGCCTCTTCATTTTTTTTGCCAGCTGGAAAGGAAAAGTCAGGGCCAGGTCGCCCATTTTTTGCTGGGGAGTGTAGCTTATTCCAAGCTCTGATGGCTCAATAGGATATTGTTTTTTTAAGCTCTTATATATTTTTTCTTTTAAGAAAGTTTTTAATTTAAGCATGATTGGTTTTTAATTATAGCAGATTTGTATGTATGAACAAGGCTTCAGACGATTTTTCTTGCATCAGGAAAAATTATAATGAAGTAGCACTCTGAAAAAAATATCTTTTCTGAATACCTGGCAGCGTGCGACGCCAAAATTTATTTAAATTTAAAATTTCAATTGAATGCTCCAGACTTATATGGAACTAATTAAAAACAGGACAATTCAAAACCTAAGAGAATTTATTTATATTTTGGCGTCATTCTTGAAGAGTAAATAATGATTACCGAAAAGGAAAAGAAAATGAGATCTATAAAATTTTGGCCGAAATATGAGAGGCCGAGAGAATTGTTTTTAGAGAAAGGCCCTGATTATGTTTCTGATGCCGGATTGATTGCGATTTTATTGTGTTCCGGCACAAAAGGAAAAGATGCAGTATCCTTAGCAAGAGACCTGATAGAGTATTTTGGGGGCCTGAGAGGATTGCTGAGTGCAAAAAAATCAGATCTGGAGAAAATTAAAGGTTTAGGTTGTGCAAAAATAGCTCAGCTTTTGGCTGCCATAGAAATCACTAAACGTCAGCTTAAAGAAAAGATAGCAGGGAAGGAATATATAGAAAATGATAAAGATGTTCTGGATTATCTTTCTTTATCTATGAGAGATCTAAAAGAAGAGTTTTTCAAAGTTGTTTATTTGGACAGATCTAATAGAATCTTGGAAGTTGAAACTATTGTCAGAGGTACTGTAGATCAAGCTCCCATTTATCCCAGAGAAGTAATAAAAAGCGCAATAAATAAAGATGCGACTGCAGTCATTTTTGTACATAATCATCCTTCTGGAAGCAGGAAACCAAGCCAGTTTGATATTGATATAACCAAGAGGCTTATTTCAGCATGCAAAGCCGTTGACATAACTCCCTTAGATCACATTGTAATTACTTCTCAAGGACATATCAGCTTGAAAAGCAAAGGGTTATTTGACACAGTTTAATTTCATAATTTATGTAGTTTAACTCTATAATAATTGTAGATAAACTATAAATTTAAATAAAATACTTGACAATTATATATTTATTATATATTCTTTCACAGAGTTTAATAAATAAGCTGAATAGTATCAAAAAGGTTTGAGGTTATGGAAAAACTTAATTTGGAAGTATTAAAAACCCATCTTTGGAAATCTGCGGATATTTTAAGAGGCCATATTGATGCAGCAGACTATAAGAATTATATTTTTGGCCTTCTTTTCTTGAAAAGAATCTCCGATGTTTTTAAAGAGGAAGCGGAGAAAATAGTAAGAGAAACCGGCGATAAGAAGATTGCATATGAAGATCGGGATTATCACGATTTTTTTGTCCCAAAAAAAGCTGCATGGAATCATCTCAAATCATTAACACATAATATTGGTGAGGCTATTAACAAGGCCAACGACTTATTGGAAGAAGAAAATCCAGAAAGTTTAGAAGGGGTGCTGTCTGCTGTTGATTTTAATGATAAAGACAGATTGCCTGATCATATTCTTTCTCAATTGATTAACCATTTCTCTAAAATCAGACTGGGCAATAGGGATTTAGAAAAGCCGGATATCCTGGGTGATGCCTATGAATATCTTATAGCTCAATTCGCTTCAAGTGCCGGGAAAAAAGGAGGAGAATTTTATACGCCTAAGGAGGTTGTCGAGTTATTAGTTAAAATTTTAGATCCAAAAGAGGGGATGAGAATCTGTGATCCTGCCTGCGGCTCAGGCGGCATGTTGATTCAATCTGTTCAGTATTTAAAAGAAAACAAACAAAATCCTAAAAATATTTCGCTTTATGGGCATGAAATAAATGTAGGAACATGGGCGATTTGTAAGATGAATCTGCTCCTTCACGGCTTAAAAAGCGCTCAAATCAAAAGATGCGATACTTTACGGGATCCTCAATTGCTATCTCATGGGAAATTGATGCAATTTGATACTGTCATTGCTAATCCACCCTTTTCTTTAAAGAATTGGGGATATGAAAATGCTCAGAATGACCCTTATAGTAGATTCCGGTTCGGCATTCCTCCGAAAGGATATGCCGATTTTGCCTTTGTCCAGCACATGCTTGCTACTATCCATGCAAACGGAAAAGTCGGAGTTGTTCTACCGCATGGCGCATTGTTCCGAGGAGGAGCAGAAGAGAGAATAAGAAGAGGGATAATCGGAGAAGATATGCTTGAAGCTATTATAGGATTGCCGCCAAAATTGTTTTATGGAACTGGCATTCCAGCCTGCTTGTTCATCTTGAATAAAAATAAGTCCAAAGAAAGAAAAGGAAAAGTGTTCTTTCTTTATGGTGCTGGTGATTATCAAGAAGGGAAGAAGCAGAATAAATTACGGGATGAAGATATTGAAAAGATGGTCTTAGCATTCAGAGAATACCAGACGATTGAGAAATATTGTCGTCCTGTATCTGTGAATGAAATTCAGCAAAATGATTTCAATCTTAATATAACCCGTTATATTGATACTACAGAAGAAGAGGAAAAAATCGATATCCAGAAAACCATAAATGAATTGAATGAGTTAAAGAAAGGATTCAAGAAAACAGAGGATAAAGTTCTTAATTATTTGAGAGAGCTAAATTTTAAGGCATAACCATGTTTAAAGGGAAAAAAGAAATAGAAACTGTTCTGATGGCACTTTCTGAACAGCTTGATGTAGAGGGAACAGGACGAATTGAAATGGTTGTATGTGGAGGTGCTGCTTTAAACGTGATCGGCTGTGTCCAGCGTATTACTAAAGATATGGATGTTGTTGCGTTTGTTGAGAGAGATAAAAATGGTGCGGCTTTATTAACAAAAGTGAGTCCTCTAAATCCTGCAATTATGGCAGCAGCCAAAAGAGTGCAGAGAGATTTTAATCTGCCGGAGAATTGGCTTAACACAGACCATGCATCGGTTTTAGATTTTGGCTTGCCTGAGGGACTTATGAAGAGAGTAGAGACCCGTATTTATGGAAGAAGTCTTATCATTCATTTTCTAGGCCGCTATGACCAGATTCATTTTAAGCTTTTTGCCGCCGTTGATCGAGGCCGGCCTGATGTCCATTTTGACGACTTAATGAGCCTACAACCTTCAGCACAAGAACTGGAAGATGCAGCACGCTGGAGCATGACCCATGATCCTTCGGATCCGTATAAAGAAGTCCTTAAGGAGTTCCTTTCAAAAATAGGATATAAAGATGTCGCAGAAAGAATTTAAGCATTTTTTCTTAGAGAATATTTTAAATTTTCTTTGGAGGCAGTGGTCTTCTTTGGGAGTTGCCGGTGGTGCAAGATCTGAGGACGAATGGGTTATCGATCCTGAAGCTCTTCTCCTATTCTCGATTGAAATAAGTAGATATGAGCCCCGTCTTTTTGATGAGATTTTGGATTGGCTGGTGGTTAATGGAAGATGGATAGATATTCAGCGCCTTCGGGGGATAGTAAAAAGTAAAGATGAGAAAACACAACGTCTGATGAGTGCGGTTGCTTATTTTTTATCCCAGGAGGCCAAGTCCTACAGAAGAAAATGGCAGGCATTAGCTGGATTGAAAGCATCTGATTCAAGAGTTAAGGAAGAAATGCTGTTTACTACCAGGGAAGGAGAGCTTTTCCCCAGACCTGGAGAAATATCAGAACCATTTAATAAGTATGGATTCTTACGGGAAAATTTTTCATTACGAAAAATGTCAAGGCCTGTATCTGTTGCAGCAAGAAACAATATGCGGTTTTTACTTAGGGCCCTTTTTGGGATAGGTTCCCGCTCAGAATGCATCCTTTATCTTCTTACTCATGAAGCTGGCCATCCTGCTGAAGTGGCTGACGCAATCGGAATTTCTGTAAGGGCTGTGCAGGATGCCTTAATTGAGCTTTCAGATTCTGGATTAGTAATGACCAGAATCAAAGGGAAGCGAAAAATCGAATACTGGCTATCTCAAAAAAAATGGGGAGAGTTTCTTTTAGGAGCGGACTCAGATGAACAAAAATTGCCTGTGTGGCTTGATTGGATTTCGCTGTTTTCTGCATTGAATAAAGTCAGGGATATCCTAAATGAAGTTGAACAAGTTGTTTCAGATTATCTGCGAAGTTCTAAGCTGCGCGAAGCTATGGAAACTATAAGCCTTGAATTTTCAAAGAGTGGTCTGGATTTGCCTGCTGTACCAGGTGAAGGAATAAGCCCAGATATGTATGAAGAGGAATTCCAGAAATTTATTGCTAAAGTGTTAAGAATTGGTGGAGAGAAATAGAGAGAAAAAGATGGGACGGGTAGAGAGTCTACGAACCGAATATAAATTCAAAAAAACAGAAATAGGTAAAATTCCTGTAGATTGGGAAGTAGCAAAAATTAGGGATACTTGTGAAGTTGTAGGGGGAAGTACTCCTTCTACTATTGTAAAGGAATTTTGGAACGGTGATATTCATTGGGCAATCCCCACCGATATAACCAAACTCAAAGGAAATATTATTTCTGATACAGAGAAAGCTATTACTGAGAAAGGATTGTCAAATTGTGCAGCTAGAATTTTGCCTGTTGGTAGTATTCTTCTAACAAGCCGAGCAACTATAGGAGAATGTGCAATAAATTCAAAACCGATGGCAACAAATCAGGGTTTTGCGAGTTTGATTTGTAGGGATGAAATCTACAATTGGTTTGTGTTTTATAGAATTAAATATATGCGCAAAGAAATTCAAAGACTCGGAAGCGGTAGTACTTTTAATGAAGTATCGAAAAAGAATATACGAGAATTGAAAATTCCTATTCCTCCTCTACCTGAACAAAAAAGGATTGCGGAAATTTTATTATCTGTCGATGAAGCAATTGACAAAAAGCAAGAGATCATTGGAAAAACAAAGATGCTTAAAAAAGGCCTGATGCAGGAATTGCTTACTCACGGAATAGGACATAAAAAATTCAAAAATACAGAAATAGGCGAAATTCCTGTAGATTGGGAAGTTGATAAAGTTGAAGATGTATGTGAAAGGCCTGAATATGGTTATACTGAGAGTGCGACTGAAAAGCCAATTGGACCGAAATTTTTACGAATATCAGATATTCACGATGGAAGAGTGAACTGGGAAAGTGTTCCATTTTGTAATTGTCCGAATTCAATAAAAGAGAAATACATTCTTAAGTCAGGAGATATTTTATTTGCAAGAACAGGTGCAACTACAGGAAAAAGTTACATTATAAAAAAATGTCCAGAAGCGGTCTTTGCGTCCTATCTTATTAGAGTAGTAACCAAAGAAAGAATAAACCCAAATTTTCTTTACCTTGTTTTTAATTCTTTTATTTACTGGAAACAAATAGAGGAGAAGATTGGGGGTAGTGCCCAGGGGGGAGTTAATGCGTCATCACTTTCAAGAATAAAGGTTCCACTCCCAACTCTTCCCGAACAAAAAAAGATTGCAGAGATATTAAAATCTGTGGATGAAGAAGTAGAGAAGGAAATAGTGCAAAAAGAAAAAATAGAGAATATAAAGAAAGGTTTGATGCAGGTTTTGTTAACTGGTAAAATCAGGGTAAAAATATAAAGGGACTGGTTGAATGTCAGGGGAAAAATTCAACGAAGACACATTATCCGAAAAGCCCGCCATTGAGCAGCTAAGGCGTCTTGGATACAAATATATCCATGGGGACCAGTTTGACCCTGATCTTAAAGATGATTGCGAGCGAAAATCCCGAAGAGATGTCATTTTAGAGGAACGTCTCAAAAAGGCATTGGCTAAAATTAATCCTCATCTTACAGAGGATTCTATAATAAAAGCCATCCAGAGAATCACGCATATTCAAGCTGAAAACACGCTTGAAGCTAACCGAATTTTTCACAACTGTATTATTTCCGGCATTTCCGTTGACCAGGACATTGGTGCTAGACGGCAAAAACAAACTGTCAATTTCATAGATTTTGAAAACATCGAGAATAACGAGTTCTTAGTGGTTAATCAATTCTGGGTCAGAAAGCATAAAACGACAGACAGGCCGGATATTGTTATTTTTATAAACGGTCTTCCCTTGGTTGTTATTGAATGTAAAAGCCAGGTCGCGAAACGAACCGGTGTTCTAAAAGCCCAGGAACAACTCATCCGCTACCAGGAAGAAATCCCTCAGCTATTTCGAACAAACGAGATTATCATCGACTGCAATCTTTTTGGAGCCAAATATGGATGCATTGATGTATCAGCAGGACATTATCATGAGTGGAAGGATCCCGGTAATAACAAGTTTCCCAACATGGCTGAACATCTCTCAGTTAAAGAGATGCTGGAGATGGGGTTGATTGATGAAGAAGATATTATCGATCATCCCCCTATGCAGGAAGTCTTGCTTGCCGGGCTTTTAAGAAAGCCAAATCTACTGGATATTATTCAAAATTTTATTGTTTTTGACTACAGCAAGGAAGAGCACAAAGTCGTAAAAAAAATATGCCGTTATCAGCAGTATTCCGCAGTTAATAAAATCGTTAGATGTGTAAAAAGCGGACCTGATAAAAGAGGGATCATATGGCACTGGCAGGGATCGGGCAAGTCTCTGATTATGCTTTTTTCTGCATTGGAATTAAGAAGAGAGCAGGAGAAATTAAAAAACCCCATCATTCTTATTGTCACAGACAGGAAGAAATTGAACCGCCAGATAAATGAAACTTTTATAAACTGCGGTTTCCCCAATCCTATACAGGCTGAGATGATGGCTCACCCAGAACTCTTCGGCCTGCTGACCGTTGGAATTGGAATTACAGTTATGACGACCGTTCAGAAATTCCGCAAGCTTCTTGCAAAACCTTTATCCGAGGCTGAAAACATAATCATTCTGACGGACGAGGCGCATAGAACACAGTATGGCTTTTACGCTCTGAACTTAAGAAAGGCCTTTCCCAATGCAAGTTTTTTTGCTTTTACCGGAACTCCGCTTGATAAAAGAGACAGGAACACTTACCGGCATTTCAGTCCTCCCGGTAAAAAATATCTGGACAGGTATGATATGCGACAATCCCTGGAGGATGAAGCCACTGTTCCGATTAAATATGAAAGCCGGCTTGCCAATCTTCAGGTGGTGGGAGCTTCGATTGACAGGCTGCTCAAAGAGCTTTTTCCAGAAAAAACTACAAAGGAACTGGCTGAAATAAAAAGGCGGTATGCAACAGTTGATACTATCTTAAGCGCTCCGCGGAGAATAGAGCGAATTGCCATAGATATCGTGAATCATTATGGGGAGAAAATTGAGCCCAATGGATTCAAAGCCCAAATTGTGGCTTCAGAAAGAAAAACAGCGGACATGTATAAGAAGGCGCTGGATAGGCTTATCGATCCTTCCTGGTCTACAGTTGTCATGACTGTTAATAATGATGATCCTAAAGAATGGAAGGATAAATACCGCCGTACAGCCCAGGAAGAAGACCGGATTACGGGAAAAGATGTGTTTCTCAATCCATCAAATCCGCTTAAGTTTCTAATAGTCTGTGATAAGTTACTGACAGGATTTGATGCACCCATTGAGCAGGTTATGTATCTTGACCAGAGATTGAAAGAACATACTCTGCTTCAGGCTGTTGCCAGAACAAACAGGCCTTATCCAAGGAAAAATTTCGGGCTGGTCGTTGATTATGTGGGTGTTGGAAAGGACCTGGCAAAAGCTTTGGCGATTTTTGACAGTGAAGACCTTGTTGGTTTATTCAGCGTGGATGACTGGCATAGAGAAATTTCCTCATTGGAAGAGACTCATCAAAAAGCCATGCAATTATTCAAAACTGTTGACCAGGAGGCGAATCCTGCGGAAGTACTCCAGCATTGTCTCGAAATCCTTAAACCTGAAGATGTAAGGTCTAAATTTGAGGTTTTATTCCGGGAATTTGCGAAGAGCATGGATATGCTAATGCCTGATCCTACTGTTGAGCCTTTTATGGATGATTTCAAATTTCTGGGGATGGTCCGCGAAGGAGCGAGAAATCTTTATCGTGATGAAAGATTGAGTCTTGAAAATTGCAGCCGAAAGGTTGAAAAACTCATACATGCTCACATTGTTGATACTGGAATTGAAAAAATCCTGGAACCTATAGAGATAACAGCTCCTGATTTTGAAGAAAAACTGGATATTAAGGTGAGTACGAGGGCTAAAGCGAGCCATATTGAACAGGCGATACGTGAAACGATTCATTCAAAAGTTGGAGAAGATCCACACTTTTACGAATCCTTAGAGGAGAAACTCGAGGCAATTATTGAAGAAGACAGCCAGAGGAGAAAGGATGAGGCAGAATTGCTTAAAGACCTGGTTATACTCAGCAAGCAAGAAAAAGGGAGAGAAGTTCTTGCTAAAGAGAAAGGATTAACGCTTGATGAATTTGCTTTTTATGGATTATTGGAATCCTTTAGGGATGAACTTTTTGGTGAAAAGGATGAGAAAAGATGTCTTTTGACCAAGGAGATTGTTGAAATAATAAAAAACAAAAGAGTTATTGACTGGTGTGAGAAAGAAGATATTCAAAAAGAGATGCGAAGAGAGATAAAAGACCGTTTGAGAGAAATTGGTTTTCATGACCGCAAGCTGGATTTTTTCACACGGGAAATTATGGAATTAGCAAGAGCAAGACTTAAGGATTAGAATGGACCATATTACCTTTGGCAACAGACGCATAACATACACAATAAAAAGGGGGAATCGCAAAAAAACTCTGGCAATCAATGTAACTCCTGCTTCCCAGGTTATTGTGCTGGCTCCAGGTCATTTGAGCCGTGAAAAAATCAGGACATTCGTAGAAAAGAAAGCCAGATGGATTATGGCTAAACAAGAACATTTCAAAAGATTGGTTATGCTTTTTCCTGAAAGAGAGTTTGTAAGTGGAGAGCAAATTTTATTGCTGGGCCGAAGGTACCGATTAAAAATAGTGGAGGAAGAAAATTCGAGAGTCCCGAAATTGTTTGGGAGAAGGATATTCGTATCTGTCGATCGAAATCTGGATTCAAACAAAAGAAAGGAAATAATTAGAGAAGTTTTGACAAAGTGGTATATCGCAGGGGCTTTTAAGATTGTAAAACAAAGAGTGAACCGCTATTGTAAGCTGATGGATTTGTTTCCAAAAGAGGTAATAATAAAAGATCAGAAAAAGCGCTGGGCAAGCTGTTCGAAAGATGGCACATTAAGATTTAACTGGCGGATTTCAATGGCTCCGATTTCCATAGTCGATTATATAGTTGTACATGAGCTGTGCCATTTAAAGATTAAAAATCACTCCGCTGATTTTTGGAAGCTTGTTTCTATTGCACTACCCGATTATCAAAAGCGAAGAGATTGGTTGAAAAATAATACCGGTATTTTTAAGCTTTAATATCATTTCACTTCTTATTCTTCAGCAAAAGCGTCTTTAAGGAGTTTGCTCTGGCGGCTGAAAGCAAGGCGAGGGCTTCGAGTTTCTTTCATTAGGGAAATCTCTTGAGTTAAAAGACGAGCTATGTACATTGTGTAAGTAACAGCTTTTCGGGATTCTCTTTTGAATAAAGGATGGTCGCGGTTGATGTAGATAATATTGCCTTCTGAAAAACATTCAGGCCCTGATTCACCAAAAAAATCAAGGCAAACAGAGACACTACTGTCTCCCATCCTCATCCTGCGAACAATGGCATTAGGAGTAATTCTCTTTACAAGAGGATGGCGTTTCTTTTTTATTTTCGGCTTCTTTTTGACCCCTTCCATTATCGGTCTGAGTTCAGATTCATTTTCACCTTTTCTCTTTGTGCTTTCAGCCACGGCTCCACTGCCAACGCTTTCTTCATCGCCATAAGGAATCGGGCCAAAGGGAGATAATTCTGGATTTTTAGCAAGAGATTTATGGATTCTGTCTAAGGCTTCTTTAACTGCGCGGCTGGCTCTTTGGTCTTCTCTACGGTCTGCTTCCTTTCCTAAAGTTTTTTTAATAATATCTATAATCTTTTTCATAATTTTAAGGAATTCTTGGTATTCGTCTGAATCAGTAACGAAGTTGGAGCGGTCGCTTGTAATGGGAAGAAAATCTACACCAATTTCTCCTCTTATTCTGGCTACAATCTTTCCCCAAGTTTCCATTCCGAAGAGATCCCTTTTTATGGTTGCCCCTTTCACTTTAATATCTATTCCCAGATCTTTTAATGAAGCCATTGAGCTGGGAGTTATAACAACCTCACCTGATACAAGACCGTATTTACAACCTTCTAAAACAGGGATTCTCTGTCCAATTAGGCTTCTTGGCAGGAGACGACGATTATTCAAATAAACGGTGAAATCAGGGGCTTTAAGAGGAGCGCCTTCTATCAATTTTTTTTCGACTTCATCAGTAGCAAATGATTTAGAAAGTTCAGAAAGAATGACAGTCGTCCCGTCTCCTCTTTTAAGCTCAGGTTCAAGAATTTCTAGTGGAAGATACCATCTGCCTTTGGCTTTCTCCCAGGCTTTTTTGTCAAAAACAACTCGTGCAGCAAAATTTTTATTTTGAGTGATTACCTCAAAACGAGAAGCAGCAGCCAGAGAGGCAAATTTTCCGATACCAAATTGTCCTATTCTGGCTCTTCCGAATTTTGGAGAGCGAGAATGGATGACTTTTTCATCAGAACCAATGATGAAATATTGTTTTAATCCATCAATATCCATACCTGAACCGTTATCTTTGATAACTATACTTTCTGGTGTAATGTCAACATAGACTTTAGTTGCATCTGCATCATAGGCATTGTTGACAAGTTCTCTGAGTAGCTCAACGCTTTCTGTATAGAGGCGTTCGCCAATAGAAACAACATGTCTTTTATCGACAACAACTTCTAATTCTTTTCTTTCTTTAATTTCCATATAATTTTCGCTCAAAAAAGAATATTTTTTAAGCTCTTATATATTTTTTCTTTTAAGAAAGTTTTTAATTTAAGCATGATTGGTTTTTAATTATAGCAGATTTGTATGTATGAACAAGGCTTCAGACGATTTTTCTTGCATCAGGAAAAATTATATGGTAGTAAATTAATTTCAAAGAAGAAAGATAGTGAAAAAAACTCGCCTTAATTCCTCCCACAAAAAACTTGGTGGTAAAATGATTGAATTTTTCGACTGGGAGATGCCGGTCGAGTTTAGCGGTATTATAAATGAGCATTTGGCTGTCCGCGAGAAAGCCGGGCTTTTTGATGTAAGTCACATGGGAGAAATCCTCATTCGGGGAAGACAAGCTCTAGATTTTATACAGTATTTGACTCCCAATGATGCTGCTCGTTTGACGCCGAAAAAAGCGCAGTATTCAGCTTTAACAACACCTCAGGGAACTTTTATTGATGACCTTTTGGTCTACTGTTTGAATCCTGAGAGATATCTGCTGGTGGTTAATGCTTCTAATTCTGATAAGGATTTTGAGTGGATTTTTATTCATAGAGAAGGATTTGATGTTGAGGTGGAAAACAAGAGTGAAGACTATACCCAGCTTGCTATTCAGGGTCCCAGAGCTCTGGAAATTCTTCAGCCACTAATTGAAATTAATTTAAAGGAGATGAGTCCATTCGGGTCAGGTTGGGGTAAAATAGAGGGAGAGGAAGTACTGGTCTCACGCACAGGTTATACAGGAGAGGATGGAGCTGAGATCTATACTCTTTCTTCCCAGCCTGAAAAAATTTGGGAAACCATTTTGGAAAGAGGAAAAAACTATGGGCTTCTTCCCGTGGGATTGGGCGCTCGTGATACGCTCCGTTTAGAAGCCAGACTTATGCTTTATGGAAATGATATTGATGAGACAACTACAGTCCTGGAAGCAGGTCTGGGTTGGCTTGTGAAGTTTGAAAAAGGAGAGTTTTTAGGGCGGGAAGCTCTTCTTCAGCAGAAAGAAGAGGGTATAAAGAGAAAAATTGTTGGATTTGAGATTATAGAGAGAGGTATAGCCCGACCTCATTATCCTGTCTTTATAGAAAATAGCGAAGTATCTGAAGTAACTTCAGGTACTTTTTCTCCTTCTTTAGAAAAGAGTATCGGGCTAACCTATCTTCCCATTGAATATATTGAAGTTGGGTCAGAATTTGAGATTGGAATTAGAGGCAAAAGGGCCAAAGCCCGAGTTGTTCCTACGCCTTTTTATAAGAGAGGAGAATAAAACTCAATTAGTTCAAAATAATAGAAAGACAAGATGAAAAAATATCATGGCGAGGAGCATTAGTTGAATGTCATAACGAGTGACAAGATGGAACGCGGCAATCTCACAACTTGTTTTGACAAATAATCATGTTATATTGAAAAGTAGCCACGTAATAATGGGATTGATAAATCAAGCCCCTGCACATTAATACGGGTTTAATAAGTCAAACCCCTACAAATTAGATGGCGGATTTGATCAATCAAGTCCCTATAATAATTGGAGGCAAGATATGTATCCGGATGATTTTTACTACACAAAAGACCATGAGTGGATTCAGGTGAAGGAGGATAAAGCAACGGTTGGGATTACAGATTTTGCTCAAAAACAGCTTGGAGATGTAGTTTATGTTGAGATGCCGAAAGTCGGAACTCAATTGGAATTTCATCAGTCTATAGGCGTTATTGAATCTGTTAAGGCCGTTTCTGATATTTACTCTCCAGTTTCCGGAGAAGTTATTGAAGTGAACACTGATTTAAATGATTCCCCCGAGCTTGTCAATCAAGATCCCCATGGGAAAGGCTGGTTTATACGTCTCAAGATAGGAGATGAGACTGAGTTTGAAAAGTTAATGTCAGCGGATGATTATGAGAAATTTTTAGAAGGAATCGAAGAGTAATCTGTTTGACTCAATTGAATTGATTTGGAATAAGGAATAATTACACAGTGAGTTATACTTCTCTGAGTGATAAAGACAAAAAAGAGATGATGTCACGTGTGGGCATCTCTTCTATGGAGGAGCTTTTTCGCACAATACCGGAAGGAATGAAGTTAAAAAGAGAGCTTAAAGTTCCTTCTGCTTTAACTGAGATTGA
Organism: Candidatus Aminicenantota bacterium; assembly: GCA_016783445.1. Taxonomy (GTDB): domain Bacteria; phylum Acidobacteriota; class Aminicenantia; order Aminicenantales; family Aminicenantaceae; genus JADHWO01. The sequence continues at coordinate 37,796 of JADHWO010000005.1, read as the reverse complement.
ACTGATTCATCATTTTGAGAAAATTGCAAAACAGAATAAGTATTCAGAATTCCTTTCATTTTTAGGAGCAGGAGCTTATCCCCATGTGATTCCCTATGTTGTAGATTATTTAAGCTCAAGAGGAGAATTTGTTACTCCCTATACTCCCTACCAGCCTGAGGTCAGTCAGGGAACCCTTCAGGCTATTTTTGAATTTCAGACTCTCATCTGTTTATTGACAGGCATGGATGTGGCAAATGCTTCTCTTTATGACGGGGCTTCTGCAGCGGCTGAGGCAGTGCTGATGGCCCATCGCTTGAAACAAAAATCCAATGTCTTGATAGCCAAAACTCTACACCCTCAATACAGGAAAACCATTAAGACTTACGTAAGAAATCTTGATATAAAGATTGAAGAGTTCGGATTTTCAGAAACAGGAGAGATAGATTTCGAAAGTCTGAGCAGTAAGATGGATGAAGGAACGTCAGCTGTTGTCTGTCAGTCACCCAATTTTTTAGGAGTTGTTGAAGATATAAAAAAGATTTCTGACCTGGCTCACTCTACTAAGGCTTTATCCGTAGTTGTGGTTACAGAGCCTGTTTCCCTTGGGCTACTGGAAGCTCCGGGTAAGCTGGGGGCTGATATAGTAACCGGGGAAGGCCAGTCTTTTGGCATCCCGCTAAGCTTTGGTGGACCCTATTTGGGCTTTATGGCTTGCTTAAAGGAGTTTATTCGCCAGTTCCCGGGCCGCATTGCTGGTGAGACAAAGGATGTGGATGGAAAAAGAGGATTTGTTCTTACTTTATCTACCCGGGAACAACATATAAGACGGGAACGGGCAACTTCAAACATATGCACTAACCAAGCCTTATGTGCGCTGAGAGCTACCATTTTCCTTGAGACTCTTGGCCTGGATGGATTAAAAGAGCTTGCCTGGCAGAATATTCAGAAGGCCAATTATGCCCTGGAAAAACTAACCCAGGTGGAGGGAATAAAACGCAAATTCCATGGCAATTTTTTTAATGAGTTTGTTATCGAGTTTTCGGGAAGCTTGCCCAAAGTTGAGAGCTCTCTCAGGGAAAAGGGGATTCTTGGTGGCTTGTACCTTCGTGAATTCTATCCAGAGCTAGAGAATTGTTCTCTTTTGTGTGTGACTGAAATGTTTAAAAGAGAAGAGATCGATAGGCTCGTAAAGAGTCTGGAAGAGGCGTTAAAAGAGTAAAATGATTCGTGAACCTTTAATATTTGAGATAAGCGGGAAAGGGAAGAGGGCTTTTTCGCTGCCCGAGCTTGATGTCCCTTCCAGAGAAGATATTCTTCAAGGCCTCCCTGTAAGAGAAAACATAGAAGGTTTCCCTCAGGTCTCAGAAGTAGAGATAATCAGGCATTTTACCCGGCTTTCTAAGGCAAATTACTGTGTTGATGAAGGATTTTATCCTTTGGGCTCTTGCACTATGAAATACAATCCCAAGATAAATGAAAAAATAGCAGCTATCTCAGAATTTGTCCTTTCGCATCCTTATGCTCCTTTTGATTTAGTGCAGGGGAATCTCGGAATTCTAAAAACAACAGAAGAGCTTATGAATGAAATAACAGGGATGGATGCCTTTAGTTTTTTACCTGCAGCAGGCGCTCAGGGTGAGCTGGTTGGAATGATGCTTATCCGTGCTTATCTTGAAGAAAGGGGGAACCCGAGAAAGATTGTGCTTATTCCGGATTCGGCCCATGGGACCAATCCTTCAAGCGCTCATATCTGCGGTTATAATATTCAAGAAATAGAGTCCAATGAGAAGGGAACAATAGATATTTCGAGTCTTGAACAGAATATGACAGAAGATGTAGCTGCATTGATGATTACGAATCCAAATACATTAGGAGTTTTTGAAGCTGATATAAAAAAAATATCCGAAATCGTCCATGCCAAAGGAGGCTTTGTCTATATGGATGGAGCCAACATGAACGCCTTAGTTGGGATCTGCAGGCCTGGAGATATGGATGTTGATGTGATCCATCTGAATCTGCATAAAACTTTTTCCACACCTCACGGTGGTGGTGGCCCTGGCTCTGGTCCGGTTGGAGTGAAGCGCGAATTGGAGCCATATCTTCCTCTCCCAACTATAAAAAAGAGTGAGGATAAATATATTCTCGATTTTGACCGTCCAAAAAGTATCGGAAGAGTCCGGAGCTTCTTTGGGAATTTTTTAGTTGTTGTAAAAGCCATGGTTTATATATTATCCTTAGGACCGAGGGGATTAAAGGAAGTGTCAGAGATTGCAGTTTTGAATTCTAATTATGTTCGCAAGAGTCTTGAGAAAGATTATTTTCTGAAATATACTACACCAACTCTTCATGAGTGTGTTTTTTCAGATAAATTTCAGAAAAAACATGGTGTGCAGAATATTGATATAGCCAAAAGGCTTATTGATTTTGGAGTACATCCTCCAACAATGTCTTTTCCTTTGATTGTTCAGGGAGCTTTGATGACTGAGCCAACTGAGACTGAAAGCAAGAGAGACCTAGATCTTTTTATTGATGCTATGAAACAAATTTCAAAGGAAGCAAAGGAGAATCCTGAGATTGTAAAGTCTGCTCCGCACTCTTCCTATGTTAGACGTTTGGACGAGACAAGCGCTGCGCGTTCTCCTGTTTTGAGATGGGTCGAGAAAAAATAAATGCGCAGTCAAATAAATGGAGACGGGCTTGATGAATCAAGCCCCTACAAATTATGAAAGATGGGTTTGATAAATCAAACCCCTACAGACTAGAAGGTGAGTTTGATAAATCAAACCCCTACAGATTATAAAATGAGTTTACAAAACCTTATCATGAATCTCCAGAAGTTCTGGGCAGACCAGGGATGCTATCTTGCCCAACCTTATGACCTTGAGGTTGGTGCGGGGACAATGACTCCTGATACGTTTTTCAGAGTTCTTGATAAAAGGCCATGGAAGGTTGCTTATGTTCAACCATCAAGAAGGCCAACAGATGGTCGATATGGAGAAAATCCTCACAGAGTCCAGAAGCATTTCCAGTACCAGGTTATATTAAAGCCATCCCCTCTGGATATTCAGCAGATCTATATTAAGAGTCTTGCTTCATTGGGTATCAAACTACAGGAGCATGATATTCGTTTTGACGAAGATGATTGGGAGTCTCCCTCTATTGGAGCCTGGGGTGTAGGCTGGCAGGTCTTACTGGATGGGCTGGAAATCACTCAATTCACTTATTTCCAGCAGGCTGGTGGGATTGACCTGTCTCCTGTGCCGGTTGAATTAACATACGGTCTGGAGAGGTTAGAAATGTTTCTTGAAGAGAAAGATAACATCTATGACCTCAACTGGTCAGAAGATGTCAACTATAAGGATTTAAGATTTTCTGAGGAGAAAGAATTCTCAGAATATAATTTTAACCATGCAAATATAAAGAGGCTCAGGGCTTCATTCCTTTCGAATGAGGAAGAAGCCCAACAGCTTGTCGATAAAGGTTTGCTTCTTCCAGCATATGATATGTGCTTGAAGTGTTCACATTACTTTAATCTTCTTGATTCCAGAGGGGCAATAAGTGTTACGGAGAGAGTCAAGATGATTGCCCAGATAAGAAGCATGGCCAGTCAGATCGCCCAAAAATACACAGCCAGAGAGGATTCATCCTGATGGAATTTATCTTGGAAATAAACTCCGAAGAGATGCCTCCCACACATGTGAAGACAGCTCTTCTGCAGCTGAAGGAAAAATTTAAAGAAGAACTTTCTGCTCAGGATGTTGATGCAAAGAAAATTGAGACCTATGGAACCTGCCGTCGATTGATTGTTGTTGGCGAATTTGCTGCAGCTCAAAAGGACAGAGAAGAGAGAATTGTCGGCCCACCTAAAGCTGTTGCCTATGGAGCAGATGGGTCTCCATCACCTGCAGCGAAGGGATTTGCTAAGTCTCAGAGAGTAAAAACCAGCGAGCTTGAGATTTTAAAAACTGAACGAGGAGAGTATCTGGGATTAAGAAAAGTCGAAAAAGGAAAACCCACTCAAAATATTCTCTCTAAAATTCTTCCTCAAATTATTTCTTCCCTTTCCTTTCCGAAAATGATGAGATGGGGGGAAAGTTCATTTAGGTTTTCCCGCCCTATAAAGAATATTCTCTGTTGTTTTGACGGGAAACCGCTTTCTTTTTCAGTCAACGGAGTTTTGGCAGGGGATTCAACTACAGGTCATAAGATATATTTCCCCAAAAAAATCAGAGTGAAATCGTTCTGCGAGTATAAAGCTGCCCTTGAAGAAATGTATGTCGTCATCGATCAGGAAAAGAGACGAAAGGTGATTTTAAATCAGATGGAAAGAGAATTAGCTCCTCTTGAGGCTAAACGACATCCGGATGAGGACCTCTTTGAGAAACTTGTCTATGACGTTGAATGTCCTTATGTTTTTCTAGGCTCTTTTCCGGAAGATTACCTGGAATTACCTCTGGAAATCCTTAGTACGGCCATGAGAGAAGGCCAGAAAGTGTTCTCTATTGTTAAAGACAGAAAGCAAATGCCAAAATTTTTAGGAGTGGCAGACGCTTATCAGGACCCTAAGGGACTTATTAGAAAAGGGAACGAGCGGGTGCTTAAAGCCCGGCTGGAGGATGCCAAATTTTTCTGGAAACAAGATCAAATAATTACCTTAAAAAAAAGAGCGAAAGGCCTGGACAAAATTATCTTTCAGGAGAAGCTGGGGAGCTATGAAGATAAATCCCAGAGACTTAAGAAAATCGTTTCTTACCTGGCTGACAAAATCGATGCTAAAAAGATAAAAAAACAGGTTATTCAAGCAGCAGAAATATCAAAGGTTGATTTACTTACAGAGATGGTAAGAGAGTTTCCCTCTTTACAGGGAAAAGTAGGAGGGCTTTATGCCAGGGGAGAAGGGCATCCTGTTCCGGTTTGGAAAGCAGTCTATGAACATTATTTACCCTTAAGCCTTGATGATGAATCTCCGTCCTTAATATCCGGGTCCATTCTGTCAATAGCTGATAAACTGGACTCTATTGTAGGTGTAATAGGAGTCGGTGTTAAAGTGACAAGTTCTAAAGATCCCTTTGGTTTACGTCGAAATGCTCATGGTATTTGCAAAATAATCCTTGATAAAAAACTTCACTTCTCTTTTTCGCGTCTTTTAGATAAAGTGCTGGCAGTTTACGGAGAGAAGCTTCGGGAGCCAGTTGATTTAGTTAAAAGTTATTGTTTGGAATTCTTTTTAAACCGGCTTCGTTACATTTATGAGAGGCAGGGATATCGTTACGACTTGATCAATGCTGCCATTTCAACGGGTATTGATAACATCTATTATTCTTCCCTCAGGGTGAAGGCGCTGGATAACCTTAAGGAAAGCGCGCATTTTGAACCTTTAATACTCATCTACAAGAGAGTAAACAATATTCTGCGGGACCAACCTTTATATAAAATTAATTCAGAACTGCTGGTTGAAAAAGAAGAAAGGGAACTTTATACAACTTATAGTATTATAAACAATAATGTTCTTCCTTTGATTTCCAAGGGGGATTTTTCCCAGGCTCAAAGAATTATTTTCAGGATAAAATCGTCAATAAATAGTTTTTTTGACAATGTGCTTGTGATGACTGATGAGAAGAGAATCAGGAGAAATCGGCTTGCTCTCCTCCAGGCTATTAGCAAGCTTTTAAGTCAAGTCGCAGATTACTCGAAGGTAGTTGTAGAAGGCGAAAATCAAACTGATTAATAATCCACAATAATAGTCTGTCTTTCACTGCCGAATAGGCAAAGAATCCCGAAAGTGTATTGGTTTGAAGAAGTTTATCTGCGAGCTTAGTGTTTAAGATCTTAGGCAGGACTGCTGATTAACTGTCAGCCTTCGATTTCAAATTTCTCAGTATCAGATTTGCCTGGAGTTGAAAATTTTTGTTCTAACGCAAGGATTTTTACCATAAGACCGGGATAATTCTGGCCTTCTTTTTCTCCATAAGGATTAAATCCGATCCCGACTTGATAAATATTTTTATCATTATCATAAGACAGCCATCGAACCTGTCCATTAAGGGTTAGAGGGAGGTGTTCGCCAGGAATGGATATTTTCACTGTCATCTCAGAATTAATTTCAAGAGGCTTTTTTGCCTGAAATCTGAGTCCCCCGCAACTCATGTCTAGAACAGGACAAAATTCTTCTTCCCAATTCGTTTCTTCGTTCTCTTTTTTTGTTGAGGAGGAACTCTTTTTTAACGAGTAGTTTACTGCTGCGCCGGGAATCTTAAACCGGTTACATTCTCTTCTTTCTTGCCCCTTATATTCCATTCATGGCCTCCTTTTTAATTTCTCAACAGCGTTAAAATTGAGCTGTGGGAAAATGAGGCTTAAATTCTCGCCCTCTTTATTTTCTGTTTCTTGTGAATGTACCTCTAAGAAAATATGTTGTCTTTCCATGAGCAGAAGTGAAAAACACCCTCACCCTTAATATAAATCGCGTTTACACTATATCAAATTTGTTCAAAAAGTCAAAAGAAAATGCAAGCATTTCTTATGGGTGAAAGTAGATAATAGTATTGGTCAGGCTGGGCGTTTCGGAAAAGTGCTGGCTACCGTAGTGTTCCTTCATAGTGAGCAGTCACTTGGCGCTTTCTAACATCTTCTGGGGTATATGAAGGCAGCAGGATAGGTGTAATGAGGTCTGTTTTAACTCTTGCTTTTTTTAATTCATTCTCAAAATTTCGGATATGTTCTAATGTTAATGTTCCGAGCTTAGCAGACTTGGTATGTTGAGCAGCATATATTCCGGCACGACGTCCAAAAACATTATAATCCAGAACAGAATTTCCCATAAGCCGATTACGACCGTGCACTCCGCCTGAAGCTTCTCCAGCCACATACAGTCCAGGAATGTTGGTTTCACATTTTTCGTTTATCTCTACACCGCCGTTCTGGTAGTGAAGGGAAGGATAGACAAGCATGGGTTCTTTAGTTATGTCGATTCCGTAGCGGATAAATTGGCGATGCATGGCAGGAAATTGCTTGTTGATGTAGCCTTCTCCCTGAATCATTTCAATAAGGGGAGAATCAAGCCAAACTCCAAGGCGGCCGCTGGGGGTTTTGATGCCGTTATGTCTCTCAAGACATTCTTTGATGAAGGCTGAACTCTCAACATCCCTTGGCTCACGAGGAAAGACAAAAAGTTTTCCTTGTTTATTGAGAGGCTGCCCGCCAGCTCCTCTTATCTTTTCAGTAATCAGGAATCCTGCAATCTGTTCAGGGAAGACAGAACCAGTAGGATGATATTGAACAGAATCCATAAAAAGGAGCTTTGCACCGGCACGATAGGCAATAACGAGGCCGTCGCCGGTGGCACCGTAATGATTTGTTGTGTCATATCCTCTTATGTGTAATCGCCCGTATCCTCCTGTAGCGATAATTGTTGCTCTGGCTTTAACAGTAAAATATTCTTCTGTTTCAAGATTATAAAGGACTCCTCCTGCACATCGACCCTTGTTGTCCAGGATGAGTTCGACTATAGGCATAAATTCGAGTATGCTGATTTTGTCAGGATTATTTCTTACTTTATCCATTAACGTCCGCATTATAATTGCACCTGTATAATCCCTGCAGGAATGCATTCTTTTTCTTGATGTCCCTCCTCCATGAAGGACTTGTAATGAGCCGTCTTCCAGTTTATCCCAGACGACACCCAAGTCTTCTAACCACTTGACAACATCAGGGCCATCTTCAGTGAGGGCACGAACAAGATCGGGTTTATTGTCAAAGTGACCCCCGCCAATAGCATCCAAATAGTGACAAGCAGGGGAGTCTTTCTCAGGAACGGCTGCCTGCATACCTCCCTGTGACATCATGGAATTGGCATCACCAAGGCGCAGTTTAGTGGAAATGATTGATTTTGCTCCATTTTCCATGGCAATGATAGCTGCTGCACAACCTGCACCGCCTCCACCAATTATCAAGATGTCTGTCTCATAGTCAGGACGGGTTAAATCGAAGAGTTCAGGTTTAATTCTTGAATGGGATTCCAGCATGTCTGTCACTTCTGTAGTAAGGTTTTCTCCTTTATTCGGACCTAAACGGATTTTGCGCCTTGAATCAGGCTTATAGTCGGGATGAAATTCATTAAGAACTTCCTCCCTTTCTTCTGCGCTCATGGGAGGGAAAACAGGTTTTCCTGACTTAGCGAGCTCAAACCTTTTATTCCGGGTTTGAATAACTTTTTCGAGTGATGGTCTCATACTTTCTGGGTACATCTGACTCTCCTTATTATATTACGAGCAACACTTTTATTTATCATGTTTCTTTATGATTAATCCTTTTTTTATTCGAGGTCTCTTTCATAGTATTTCTTTTTTAATTCTTCTTTTTTCATTTTTTTGAATTCTTTGTATTCTTTATCGTATTTATGTCTTTTAACCTCTTTTATCCTCTTTTTTAGTTGTTTACTTTCCTTAGACAGGTATTTTCCGTATAGTCTTTTTGCGAGTAGTCCAACGTTGTATTGAACAATTTCTGCCGGGCACCGGATGGCGCATAGACCACAGCTAAGGCAGTCAAAAGAAAGGTCCATGACCTTTTCAATGTCTCCTCTTATGGCAGCCTGGATATAGTCCATAACCTCTAAATCTTGAGGGCAGGCCTTGGTGCAGGTGTTGCAAGCAACACACCGGAAAAGTTCAGGAAAAAGCTTTTGAAAAGTCGAGACATTTGGCTCCAGCTTGTTGAGGTTGTAAATAGGTTTTTGGTCAGGGATAGCAGGAAGCTGAGAAAGCCACATCCCTTCTTCAACGAGCGTTGTACAGGCAAGTCCGGTATAAATTTTGTAATCACCAGGCAGACGATACACAGTGGCACAGGCTCCACAGAAGCCTTCGCGGCATCCTGCGCCTCTTTTTATCTGATAGCCAGCATACTCTATAGCGCCCATTATTGTTGCATCAGCAGGCACTTTATGGGCTTTTCCCATGATGAATACAGTTGCAGTTTTTTCAGTGGCTTTGGCTTTGGTTTGTTTTGCGGGCTTCTTTTTGGCTGGTTTTTTTGTTGCCATCGAGATATCTCCTTATTAATATTCCTGGGGCAGTTTTTTTAGTTCGGCCCATGAATAGACAGGACCATCTTGACATACATAGTGTATGCCTATGTTACATTTTCCGCATTTCCCGACACCGCATTTCATCTTGTTCTCAACAGTAGTATAAATCTGTTCATCCTTAAATCCGAGGTCTTCAAGAGCTTTAATGACAAATTTGATCATGATAGGAGGACCACATGTGACAGCTATAGCATTTTTGGGAGAGGGCTTTTTATCCAGAACATTCTGAGGAACAAACCCGACGAATTCTTTCCAGTCAGGCTCCTCAACATCCACGGAAAGATGGACTGTCATTTTTTTTCTAAGTTCTTCCAGCTCTTCTTTGAAAACCAGGTCTTTAGAAGTTCTGGCTCCGTATATCAGTGTGAGGTCTCCATAATCTTCTCTTTTACCCAGCGCTGTGTTGAGGACAGACCAGATTGGAGCTAAGCCAATCCCCCCGCCGATAAAGATAAGGTTTTTTCTTTTCCACTTCTCTACAGGGAAACCATTTCCGTAAGGTCCCCTGATTCCAATAATATCCTCGACTTGTTTTTCGTGGAGGGACGATGTAACCCTTCCCATTTTTAAGATGCTGAATTGAAGGTAGTCTTTAATAAGCGGGGTAGATGAGATAGAAATCATCGATTCCCCTTTTCCAAACACAGAGAGCATAGCACACTGTCCGCATTTAAATGAAAAATTATTATTCTCAAAAAATTGAGTCCGAAATGTTTTGATGGGCCTGGCGCCGCCGACTTCTTCCTTGATATGGGTTATTTTGGCCAGTTTTGGAATATATGTATTAGGATCCATAATCTCTCACCTTATCGAGAACTTCTAAAAGATCTATGCCTACCGGACATAACGAAATACATCTTCCACAGCCTGTACATTGATAATTCTGGTACCTGTCGACAAAATATAAAAATTTATGAAGGATTCTCTGGCGCAAACGGGAGGCTTTGTCCGGCCTGGGATTGTGCCCTGAAGAATGCATGGTGAAATCTGGGAACTGACAGGTATCCCATGTCCTTATCCTTTTCCCTTTGATTGGAGAGGAAGAGGTAATTTCGTCATTTATATCAAAGCAATGACATGTTGGGCAGAGATAAGTGCAAATACCGCATCGCAGGCAGCTCATAGATTCTTCGTCCCAGAATGGCGAATCGAACATTTCTTTAAGTTTGGGCGGAATTTTTTTTATGTTTTTAATTTGCCGTTTGATTTTTTTCTTGGAGTCTATCCGGATTTTTTCTAAATCCTTCTTGTCCTTAGCTGTTGGGCTCTTAAATAGGCCCTTTGCGAGATTGAGGAGCTTCTCTCCCTTTTTTGTATAGGTTTCGACAAAATATTTATCACCCAAATCCGTCAATAAAATATCCAGGCCCTCCTTGGAATATGGAGAGCCATTAACGGAGACACAGAAGCAATTCGTGTAAGGAGGGGTATTACAAGAGATTCCAACCAGTGTTGTTTGATTTCTTCTTTTCCAGTAGTAGATATCTTTAAAATCGCCGCCAAAGACTTTATCTGTAAAAGTAAGAGCTTTTGCATCACACGGTCTCACACCAAAGATAACCGCTGACTTTTCTGCAGGGAGAACCTCTTTGACTTCAGGGTTTCCTTCGGTTGAATCGCAAAATTCTAAAAAGATCTCTCTCTGGGGAAAGATAATTTTTTTTGGAGAGAGGGTGGTGAGGGGATAATCCAGGTTTATATCCTCTGGATTATCGGTGGCAACAAAGTTCCAGTGATCGTCTTCCTCAACCGGAGTATATATTGTATAAGACAAAAGCTTCTTCACCCATTGTGGGAGGGATTTTTTTGTCAGTACCTTTTGCATCGTCTCACCTGATAAAATCTTCCGGGTCTTCATCTTTAAAGCAAGAAATTAAAGAAGGTTGGTCTGGGTCAAAGCCAGCTTCAAAGCCAAAAAGTTCCTTGGCCTCTTTTTCTAATTTTCTATTCAAGAACCGGAGAGGGATATCCAGAGGACAGGCTCGTTCGCATTCTCCGCAGTCAATACAGCGGCCAGCAAGATGAATGGCTCTAACCATATGGTAGATAAAATTTTCTGAAGAGACAGGCGATTTTTCCACCCATTTGATTTTTTGTGCCTTTTCCTCTGCGGTTGTGTCAGCAGTTACAGCAAAGCTTATTGTATCTGCGACGCATTCGTCGCAGTAGCACATCGGGCATACAGAGCGGCAGGCATAGCAGCGGATGCATTTATCGAGCTGCTTTTTCCAGAATGTCCATCGTTCTTCCGTAGATAAGGACTCAATTTTTTCTATAGATTCAAAAGGATTATCTATGCTCCGTTTTGCTTTTTCTCCAAGAAGAACATCATAAATAACAGGAAAATTTGCCTTGCATTCAAGGCATCTGTTTGCAAGTATCTCTTTGGCAGGGATTTTGGTTTTTCCTTCCTGAGTGGTAATTATAAAATTATCCTTTTCGTCAAATTCAACTTTTTTAACTTTTTCGCCTTTTATTTTTTTTGTCAGTTTTTTCTCGTCAAGAACTCCGGTGTTTTCACAGGAAACTCCTAGAAGGTATACATCCTCCCGGTTTATGAATTTTTCCTGAAGCAATATATTAATGGCTCGGCTGTCGCATCCTTTAACCACAAGTCCCACCGGTCTTTCATCCGGTTCCTTTTCCTTGGTTTTCCTTCTTTTTTCATCAACAAGATAACGGGTAAGGTTAAACACGCATGTTGGATCCCAGACGAGTTTCTCAACTTCTTCAGGCTCTTTTATAAAGGCAGGGACAGGCATCAGGCCGTTGGTGCTTTTTTTATAGCCGATGATGTATTTGACTTTATTTTCCTTTAATATTTGTTTAGCTTCTTTTTTGAGGTCTTCGAGGCTTACCATTAGAGGTCTCTCCCCAATTTTGTTTGAGGCCCAAGAGGTTTGAGTTCTTTGACAAAATCTTTGATGATTTCTGTGTATTTTGTCCCTTCAGCCGCAGAAACCCAGGACATCTGGAAGCGCTGGGGTTCAAGACCTATAAAATCCAAAAGTTTGTTTATTAGCGCAATTCTCCGGCGAGCATAAAAATTACCTTTTATATAATGACAGTCACCGGGATGGCATCCGGAGACCAGAACTCCATCAGCTCCTCTGCTGAAGGCAGACAGAATGTAAAGGGGGGAAATACTCCCCGAGCACATGACAGTGATCGGGACGACATTATAGGGATATTCCATCCGGGAAACTCCGGCCAGGTCGCTTCCTGCCGAGGAGCACCATTTACAAAGAAACGCAACTATTTTTGGCTCAAATTCTTCTGCCATTTTCAGCCTCCGAGGGACGCTCCTATCATTTCATTAACCTGTAAAGGAGTAAGATTTTTTACCTCTATGGCTGCCCTTAAGCAGGTTGCAGAGCATGTTCCGCATCCTTCACAGAGGACTTCGTTCACTTCTGCTTTACCATCCTTAAGGGAGAGAGAATCATATGGACAGACATGAACGCACATTCCGCAGCCTGTACAGAGATTAACATTAACCTTGGCTACTGTAGGAGCATGGAAAAGTCTTTCCTGGGATAAAATGGCAATGGCTTTAGCAGCAGCACCGCTTGCTTGAGCTACGGCTTCTGGAATGTCTTTTGGGGCTTGAGCGGCTCCTGCAAGGAACATCCCGGGAGTAACGCTCTCAACAGGCCTGAGTTTTGGATGGGCTTCTGAGAGAAAACCGTCTTTATCCAAAGCGATTTTAAGTTTTTTGGCAAGCTCTTCAGCTCCTTCAGACGGTCGCATTGCTGTCGCCAGGACGACCATATCTGCATCAATCTCAATATCTTTTCCAGAGAGTGTATCAACACCCCAGACTTTGATTTTGCCTTTGTCTTCAAATATTTTTGAAACCTTTCCTCGAAGATAAAGAGCACCATCCTCTTCGACAGCTCTCTGGACAAATTCCTCGTAGCCTTTTCCTCCAGACCTGATATCAATATAGAAAATATAAGCCTGCCCGTCAGGAACATGATGTTTGTAGAGCATGGCGTGTTTGGCTGTGTACATGCAGCATATTTTTGAGCAATAAGCGCAGTGAAGTTCAGGATCACGAGAGCCAACACATTGTATAAAGACAACCTCTTTTGGTTCTTTGTGGTCTGAAGGCCTGAGAATTTTTCCCGTTGTTGGGCCTGAGGCAGAACATAACCTTTCAAACTGAAGACCATCCAGAACATCCGCATATTTTCCATGCCCGTATTCGGCCATTAATTCTTTGTCATAAAGGTCAAATCCAGTGGCAACAATGATCGCTCCGACCTCTTCTTCGACAATCTCTGGTTTCATATCGTAATCAATAGCTTCTGGTTCACAGACATCCGCACATTTGCCGCAGGCAATAGGCAGGAGGCCCGGGCAAGATTTTATGTCCAGAGTATAAGTAGCAGGAATAGCTTGAGGGAAAGGCATGTAGACAGCGCGCCGTCCAGTTAAACCCAGATCAAATTCGTTAGGCACAACCACAGGGCAGACCTTGGTGCATTCGTCGCAGAGAGTACATTTATCCGGATCAACATAAGTGGGTTTTTTAAGGATTTTGACCTTAAAGTTTCCAACATATCCAGAAATATCTTGAATTTCGCTGTAGGTTAAAAGTTTGATCTTAGGATGTTTGGAGACTTCAACCATTTTTGGTGTCAGAATACACTGGGAACAGTCCAGGGTAGGGAAGGTTTCAGAAAGCTGGATCATATGGCCTCCAATTGAAGGAGACCTTTCTACTAGGATTACTTCATAACCGCTGTTGGCTAAATCTAAAGCTGACTGGATTCCTGCTATCCCTCCACCAACCACCAGCGCTCTCCGGGTGACAGGGATGCTTATCGGATCCAGAGATTCATTTCTGTGAACTCTCTCTACTGCACTTTTTGTAAGTTTTATTGCTTTTTCTGTTGCCTTTTCCATGTCTTTATGAACCCAGCTGCATTGTTCCCGGATATTTGCGATCTCACACTGGAACGGATTAATTCCGGCTGACTTGACGGTGTTTCTGAAAGTTGTTTCATGGAGAGTCGGAGAACAACAGGCGACGACCACGCTGTCCAGTTGATTTTCCTTTATGGCTTCTATAATAAGGTTCTGACCCGGGTCAGAACACATGTATATGTATTCTTCTGAGTGAACGACTCCTGTGTGATTAGAAAGCTCCTTGGCAACTTTTTTCACATCCACTGTCCCCGCGATGTTTATACCGCAGTGACAGATAAAAACACCGGTTCGCTTCATTTTTTTTACCTTTTTATTTTTTGCTTTTTGTTTTTTTCTCTTTTTTTAATATTTCTTTGCCGTATTCATATCCTTTATCAAAAGCCTTGATGTTGAGCTCAAGAAATCTTCCAGGGACTAAACCTGGGAGTGCTTTTTTCATAGCCTCTGGGGAAGCAATTTTGGTTATTGCTGAGAAGAATCCCAGCATGACCAGGTTTGCAATGATACGGTTTCCTAACTCTTCAGCAAACCTTGTGGAAGGGATGGCATAAGTTTTGATTTTGCCCCGAGGAGGTTTAGCCTTTACAAGATCTTTGTCAATGATTAAAATTCCATCGTCTCTTAATTCCGGCTCGTATTTGTCATAGGCTTCCTGTGACATGGAAATGAGGATTTCCGGAATTGAGATGTAAGGATAGAGGACTCGGTCTTCAGAAACAACGAGTTGAGAGCTGCAGGCGCTCCCTCGGGCCTCAGGGCCAAAACTCTGGGTCATTGTTGCATGTTTATTATCATAAAGGGCAAGGGCTTTGCCTGAGATAAGGCCACACCGGATAATCCCTTGACCCCCAAAACCAGAAAATCTAATCTCAGCCATTGTTTACTCCGTATGGTTGGTATTTGTCGCCTAACTTTTTGGCGAGATGTTCATTCATGCAGTCGAGAAAAGTTGGCTTTTCTTTATCGACAAACTTTCCTACTATGAGTTTTCCCTGGTAACTGATATCAAGGGTTCGGGTGTCTGCGCCATGCTGGATTTCGGATTTTTCATAATAATATTTCAAAAGGTTCAGACCATCCCCGAGACGATTCCTGCGTGCGTAAAGAGTTACACAGGGGGTTATGACTTCTATAAAAGAAAATCCTCTCTTAGTGAGAGCCTCCTGGATGGATTTGGTCACCCTCCTGAGATGAAGAGCTGTCCAGCGGGCGACATACGTTGCTCCACTGGCTTCAGCAAGATAAGGAAGGCTGAAAGGATATTCAAAATTGCCATAAGGGGCTGTGGAGGCATTGGCACCTGTTGGTGTTGTTGCGGCAACCTGGCCCCCTGTCATGGCATAGTTGAAGTTATTAACACAGATGACCATAATATCCATATTGCGTCTTGCTGCATGGATGAAGTGGTTACCTCCGATGCCAGCAATGTCTCCGTCGCCGCTGAATACAATAACTTTTAATTCAGGATTTGCAAGTTTTAAACCAGTGGCAAAGGGAACAGCTCGTCCATGAGTTGTGTGGAAAGAATCCAGCTTAATATATCCAGCTACTCTTCCTGTACACCCGATTCCGGAAACAACGGCAACCTTATCCAGGTCGATTTCGCTTTTGCGCAGAGCTTCAGCAAAAGAAGTGACTACAATTCCAATTCCACAGCCAGGGCACCAGATGTGGGGGATTCTGTCCATTCTCAGCAAAGTTTCGATCGGATTTTTTTCCTCGATATGATCTTCTTCCTTCATTTTGCAGCCTCCTTGATTGCGCTGAAGATATCATCTGGATCGTGGACCCCCCCCCCGCAGTGGGGGACGAGAATAGCCGGGGCTTGACCTCCAGCGCATCGCTCAACTTCCAAGACAATTTGGCCGTAATTGATTTCAGGAACAACAAATGCTTTGACTTTTTTCGCAAGCTCTTTAATTCGCTTCTCTGGGAAGGGCCAGACAGTGATAAGCCTGATAGTCCCAACTTTTATGCCGGCTTTTCTGGCTTGCTGTACAGCTTTTGTTGTGACCCTTGAAGTTATTCCGTAAGAAATGACTATGATTTCCGCGGTATCTATCTCCTCTTCTTCGGTTCTAATGATTTTATCCGCATTTGTAGTAATTTTATCCACAAGATGACGGACACAGACATCCTGGCATTCGGCATTAATAACGGGATAGCCGCGTTCATCGTGCGTTAATCCTGTTGTGTGAAATCGATAGTCATCACCCGCTTTGATCATAAATGGGATTTGATCTTTATCAAGTTTGTAAGGAAGATATTTATCTTTAGGGCCTTTGTACCATTTTCTTTCAACCAGTTCGATCTTGTCAGCTGGAGGGATGACAACTTTCTCATGCATGTGGCCCACACACTCATCTGTCATAACAAAGGTAGGAACACGGAATGTTTCAGATAAATTGAAAGCTTCGATCGTAAGGTCAAAACACTCCTGAGGAGAGTCAGGGGAAAGAGCAATGATTTCGTAATCTCCGTGCGAACCCCATCTGGCCTGCATCATATCCTGTTGTCCTGTTAAAGTTGGAAGCCCTGTCGAAGGTCCTCCTCTTTGAACATTTGCGATCACAAGAGGAGTCTCCATCATGCAGGCTAATCCGATATTCTCCATCATCAAAGAAAAGCCCGGGCCGGAGGTCACAGTCATTACTTTTTTTCCTCCCCAGACAGCTCCAATCAGGGCTGAAATAGAAGCGAGCTCGTCTTCCATCTGGATAAAAACTCCTCCTACAGAGGGAATTCTTTCTGAGAATCTTTCAGCGGTTTCTGTGGAAGGAGTGATAGGATAGCCCGCGAAGAATCGGCATCCAGCCGCCAGAGCTCCTTCTGCAAGAGCATAATCTCCGTCCAAATAATGGGATCCGGTTAAAACTCCTTTAGGGTCTGCTTTCACCTTTTTCACCTTCTTCCTCCTCTTTTTTTTGGGTAACAAATATAGCAAATTCGGGGCAAATTGTCTCGCAAAGTTGGCAGTAAAGGCAATCATCCTCATTCTTAACTACGGGGGGATGATACCCTTTAACATTAAATTCTTCTGAGAGTTCAAGGACATCTTTGGGGCAGTATTCCACGCAGAATCCACATCCTTTGCACAGGTCTTTTTCAATATGGATTTTGCCCTTTTTTGGTTTTAAGTCGCCAAAACGTGTCATTTGTTCCTCAGATTAGTCCTTTTTCTTTTAAAATTGGTTTTGGATCTACAAAATGAAGGTCAAATCTTAGAGATTCCTCAGGGCAGCTCAATGCAATAGCTAAAATCTGGGAAAAATAGAGAATAGGGATATTTTTGAATTCAGGATATTTTTTAACAGTTTCTTTCTGTCTATGGTCAAGATTAAAAGCGCAAAGCGGGCAGCTTACAGCAACAACATCAGCGCCCTGTGATTGAGCTGATGTTAGGATTTGGAAAGCTCTTTCAGCCACAATTTCAGGCTTGTCGACTGTTTGATACGATGCACAGCATTCGGTTTTGAACGGAAAATCTGCAGGATCTGCACCTAAAACAGTCGTGAGATTTTCCAGGATTGTCGGATTTTCAACGTCATCTAAGCCAATCTCTTTTGGACGTACCAGGAGACATCCGTAATAGTTAGCAACTTTTAAATTTTTTAAAGGTTTAACCACTTTTTTGGCAATATTCTCGAATTTTACTTCATCTCTAAGTATCTCCAAGAGGTGGAGAACCTTAACATCGCCTTCATAGTTGATTTTCTCGAGATACATAAAATCATTGATTTTTTCCAGGCTCTCTGGATCGGCTTTAACCCTTTCGTTTGCTCTTTTTAAGGTATTAAAACACATGGCGCAAAGAGTCATAATTTTTTCTGAATTGGACTCTTTGGTTCGGATGAGATTTCTTATAGGAGCTACGTGATGAATCAAATCATCAGTAGCCAGAGAGAATACTGTTCCACAACAGTTCCATCGTGGAAGTTCTTCAACTTCAATCCCAAGTTTTTTTAAGGAACATAAGGTTGAGTCTTCAAAATTTTTAGCATTGTTTTTCAGAGTACAACCAGGATAATAACTTATTTTCATTAAAATTCCCTATATAATTAATATTAAAGTGATTATTTATCATAGTTTAGATTTAAGATGTAAATTTCCTCAGATTGCTGATGATAGCTATCGGAGGAACATCTCCTTTTTCTGCGTCTGAGAGTTTATTTAAATTAACATGGTCTTCTCTTTTGCGCAGTAAAATCTGTCTTATGGCTTCGATAATTTCAGCGATATTAATACCTTTTGGGCAGCGCGCGTTACAGGTAAAACAGGAAGCGCAGATCCAGATTGATTTTGATTGCAGGAGTTCATTCTTTAAACCGAGCTGGGCGTAACGGATGATTTGATTGGGAAGGATGTCCATTTCAGAGACTGCAGGGCATCCAGCCGAACACTTGCCGCATTGATAGCAAGCAAGGAGATTCTGGCCGCTTAATTCTTCCACTTTAACTACAAAGGGATCTTTGATATTTCTTTTTGAGAGGTTGATTCTCATCAGAGTTTCCTTATTCAAATTATAGGATCCTATTTCCTATAGGTACTATAGGATAAGTGTATGAAAGGGTTAATTTATAGTAGAACATAATTCAAAATTTCTGTCAAGAAAATATGATAAAAATTTATAATTTTCTCATTCCTCCGAAGAGAAAAATGAAACAAAAGGAATTAAGGAGCAAAAGATATTTGAGAAGCAGAGGGAGTCCTACAAGAGGGATGAGAAGAGAGGAGACAGCAAGTGCACCAAAGAAAGAACCTAATAGATCTAAGCCATAGCCAAGGCCATAGTTTTTCCTCTCTTTTAGAAAAAGATGATTTGAAACAACAAACATATCTCCTCCAAGAAAGCCGAGGGTAAGAAGAAATATTAAGAAAAAAAGTTCAGGAGTATTTTTCTCCAAAAAAATGTGGAGCAGGAGTATTAGGAGTAGAAAACCAAATTGGATAAAGAGCAGATGCACTAAACCAATTCGTTTTCTTTTTTTGCCTCGAAGAGCGCCTAAAAATAGGCCAATCATAAAGGATGTGAGGAGGAGAGCAATTCTGCGGTAAACATATCCATAAAGAGTTTGAAAGGCGATAATCATGATGATTTCAACAACGATTGTGGTAAAACCCATTACTGCCAGAGGGACAAGGAAAAAAGTGGATTTCTTTTGTTTCAGCCACAAGATAAGAAGAAGGGAAAGAAAAAGAATCAAAGGTAAGTCTAAAAGCCAAAAGCTGTGCAGTTTTGAAAAAAAAGTAAATATTTTCCTCTCTAAACCTTTAAACTGTGTACTCCACAGTACGGAATTATAGAAATAGGCAATAGGTGAAAAGTCCAGGTTAATCGTTTTTTTTCCAGTGTATATCTTTTCTTTGATTAGTTTGATTCTTTGCGGATTAAGGCGAGAAATTAGAATATGGGGGCTGACATAAGTATTCTGGAGGTTTAAGTCCTTGATTTTTTTGCAAAGCTTTTCAAATTCTATGGTTAATGGAAGAGATGAAGCCAGGAAAATGTTTGTGTTCCCTGGAACAATTTCAACAACAGGGAACACTTCTTTGAGGGTGTAGTACAGCGAGGCAAGGAAGTTTTGAAGTTCAAAGCTTATATAATTTTCTGCTGAAGGGATCCGAAAAGAAAAGATGCCTTGTTCGCCTAACTTTTCTCTGGCTTCAAGGAAAAATTCTCTTGTATAGAAACGGTTTATCTGCGCTGTTGCCGGTTCGGGTAGGTTAAGGATAATCATGTCGTATTTATTCTGAGATTTGTTAAGAAAGGCTCTTCCATCCTGATAGAATATGTGGACCCGTTTGTCTTTTAGTATCCTTTGCTCACTCTCAGGCAAAAATTCGAGTGAGAGTCGAATGATTTCCGGGTCTAACTCGACATAATCCACTTCAACCTGAGGATACTTCAGAATCTGCCTTAAACTTCCACCTGCTCCTCCGCCAATCAACAGAACATTTTTTGCTTCTGGATTCTGGAGAAGAGTAAAGTGGACAGATTCCTCAGAGGCAGCTAGATTTGGAAAAGAATAATCCAGAAAACTGTTGTTATAGAGAGAAATCTGCTCCTCGGTTTGGATAACCTGCAGCTTCCCGTAGATGCTGTCTTGACTCCTGACAAGAAAAAAAGGCTTCCAGTATATTTTTTGGCTGGGAAAGTCAAATAAGGCAAAAGCGGTTAGGAAAATGAGGATAATAGATAAGAGATAAATTTGTTTTTTTTCTCCAAATGAAAAAAACACCAGAAGAGAAACAGAAACTCCGACAATAGAAACTCCCAACCAGTTGGAGAAAGCAGGTATGAGGAAAAAGTAGACGGCTAATCCTGCTGTGGAAGCTCCCAGAGATTCCAGAAGGTAAACCTTAAAAAGATCACCTTTCAGGAAAAAAACATTTAAGACAAAAAGAATTCCCAGGGGAAAGCTTATAAAAAAAGAAATAACCAGAGAAGAAATTAACATCGGTAAAATCCCGGTGATTTCCCCTGGGAGTGTTTTGTAGATAAATCGCGAGAACCTGAGTCCGATCAGGCAGAGAGGAAGGAATAGAATTACAGCATAGTATGTTTGGGGAAATCGTGAGAGATGAAATTTTAATTTGGAGGCTGAGATGCTTCCCAAGCCACCCCACAATAGCCAGGCAGCAAGGATAAATCCAAAAGTAATTTCGTTTCCGTAGAAATGAACGGAGAATTCTCTCAATAAAAAAATTTGAAAGGATAGTGCCAGGAAACCTAAAAGAAAAGGCGGAAGAAAGTTTATCAACTCCAGATTCCTGGAATGAGGTTGTTACAGAATTTGCATCTTCCTCCTGTAAGATTGATATTTTTTATCTGGTAGCCAGACCTCTGGATGATGATTTTTTTACACTGAGGGCAGTATGTGTTTTCTGCCCGGTGTCCGGGAACGTTCCCAATATACACGTAATGAAGCCCTTCTTTTTGAGCAATTTTATAAACTCTTTCAAGAGTTGATAACGGAGTGGGGGGGAGGTTTTTTACAAGATACATGGGATGGAACCGGGCAAAGTGTAGAGGAACATCAGGTCCGATCTCTTTTAAAATCCACTGGCACATCTCTCGGATTTTTTCAGTGCCATCATTAAGCGTTGGGATAACAAGATAGACAATTTCCAGCCAGACATTACTCTTAGATATAATTTTTATAGCTTCAAGAACTGGTTTTAATTTTCCTTTGACATATGAAGTATAAAACTCCTGGGAGAATGCTTTTAGATCCACTTTAATTCCATCTACAACTTTTATCAGTTCCTCAAGTGGCTCTGGATTGATGTATCCACCGGTGATGACAACATTCCTGATCCCCTTTTTACGGGCTTCTATAGACGTGTCGTACATGTATTCATAAAAGACAACAGGCTCTGTGTATGTATAGGCAATTACAGGGCAGTCGTACTTCTGGGCATTTTCCACGACTGAATGAGGAGGGAGGTCATAGTTATAGACCTGTTCAGCCCTAACTTGAGATATTTCCCAGTTCTGGCAGAATTTGCAGTTCACATTACAACCTGCTGTAGCTATTGATAGGGCACTGCTTTTAGGCAGGTAATGAAACAGAGGTTTTTTTTCAATAGGGTCTACGTGAATTGCACAAACTTTTCCGTAGACGAGCGTATAATAAGTGCCGCCAATATTTTCCCTGACTCCGCAGTAGCCTCTTTCTTTATCTCCCAGTTTGCAGTAGCGGGGGCAGAGAAGGCATTCTATCTCCCTGTCAGGATGTTTTTTATAGTATCGCGCTTCAACTTTTGAGATATTTGCTTCTTCACCAAAAGCATAAAGGTCCATTAGGAGTGTAGGCGTTTTGTTCATCAAGCCTGCCCCTGTTAAAAGCGTGGCTCCTCCTGCTGTTTTGAAAAACTGTCTTCTTTTCATAATTCCTCTTCGATTATTTTTATCTCTTTATGATTGGCTTTCCCTAGTCCCATTTTTTCAGCAGTCTTCAGGTAAGCAGGCTCTCTTTTTTCTTCTCTTAATGAAGGAAGCCCCTTCTCGGCTCTGAGTTTTTTTATGATCTGCCACCCAATAAAGTCAGCCGCCACAGGGTCCAGACAAAAAATAAGAGCTTTGTATTTTTTTGCCCACCTAGCATGGTAGGAAGGTCCTCGATGATATTGAACAACAAGGCTGTCCAGCACAGTGAGTTTATGCTTGTTTTTAATTGGTTTTGTTTCGAAAAGTTCAGCTACAAATGGATTACAGTTAGTATCATGGTATTTGTTGGGATTATGAATGGCTCCAAAGTAATTTTTCATTCCTGCTGTTACTCCTGCCATACCGTGGTCTTTTAAGATTGCAAGGCTTATGGAAGTTGTGATCATCTTTGATTGAATCTTGGAGAAAAGACTTCCAATATTCAGGTGAGATGTCAGTTCCGAATCATAGCCTACTCCTTGTGTGTCAGTGCCAAGAACCTTAAAACCGCTTTGGTTGAGGTTTAGCCTGTATTCTGCATCTCTCAATTCGCGGTTGGTTCGGTCCCAGATGATTATATTTTCTTGCTGGATTCCTGCTGTTAAAAGCGCTTTTGCCAGTGAAAAGGAGACTTCCGGGCGGGTGGAAAGCTTTTTACCGCCTATGGTGTTAATTTTTATCCCTACCTTGTTATTGCTATTGAAAAGGAGGCTAAGACTATCTTTCAGATTTTGCTGACCCATTAATATCTGGATTCCCTTGTTGAACATGTCAGTAAGTATTCTTTGATCGATATCCCCATCTCGTGAAAAGACTGCTTTTCCTCTGATTAGAACAACTTTTGAAACCATCATAATAAAAATACTCCACTTTCAAAATGATGTCAACAGAGGCAGACAGGAAAAAACAGGTGATTATAGATGCCTGTTTCATGTTATTGTTGTTAACAATTTTCCTCTGGAGAGATTTTGTCAGAAAAGATTAAGCTCAGTATCTAAAACAAGAAGAGAGTGAAAGAAAACCTTGTCAAAAAATATTTTTCATCTTATATTAAAAAGTCGATTAAGATTAATGGAGTATTAAAGATGAATATTTTAAGGCCAAAAAGATATTTAAAGGTTTTCTTTTGTTTTATTTTATTTTTTTCAGTTTCCAGCATGAAAGGAGCTCTGTTCGATAAAGAGGAAGTTTCTTCTCTTCGTGCTCTTTTGCCAAAGCTTGGCTCTTGGAAGTTCTCTGAAGCACCTCAGAATTATGTCCCTGGAACACTTTATGAATATATCAATGGTGCTGCTGAGATTTACCTGGCTTATGATTTTAAGGAATTGATCGTTGGTTTATATAATAAAGAAGAGAGCGAGCCCTCTCTAAGCCTTGAAATCTATGATATGGGAAATGAGATAAATTCCTTTGGAATCTACAGTGCAGAGCGTTTTCCTGAGTCCCAATTTATCTCTTTAGGTAATCAGGGTTATCTGGAAGAGGGGACTCTAAATTTTATCGTGGGGAAATACTACATTAAACTTCTCTGTTTTGACTGTGGTGAGGAATCCGATAAGCTGCTGAAGCTTTTTTCTCAAGAAGTTGCAAAAAAAGTCAAGTTTAAGGGTCAACTCCCACCTCTCCTTAAGCTTTTTCCTGATGAAGGGCTCATTCAAAACAGCGAGAAGTTTTTCCTGCGTAATTTTATGGGCTACAGTTTTCTACATGATGGATACCTTGCAAATTATAAGCTTTTAGACCTTGAGTTTGACTGTTTTTTCATAAAAGGAGAGAACGCGGAAGATGCCAAGAATATGTTGGAACGATATCTTGAGAAGAAAGGCAAACAGAACGTCCAGAAAATTTCCTTGGGATATCGCATTAAAGACCGATACTATCACAATATATATATGACTAGAGTTGAGAATTATTTATGCGGGGTCATGAAAATTAAAGATGGATTTGAAGAAGTCGGAGAGAGGTATTTTGGAAAACTGGTCGGTTCTTTAAAAAAGTAGTATTGGGATAAACTTTTTATCAATAGAAATATTTTATAATAATCCTTCTGGATTAAATGGCTTAAAAGGGAACCATTTATGTATTAACGTTTGGAAAATGAAGCATCTTTTTTCCCGTGGTGGATTAATAAGGGTATTTGGGAATGTCTGAGCTTCCGTTCAGATTTTTAACGCCATTCCTTCATCATTCTATTCAAAGCATAAACGAAGGGCAGTGGGTGAGAAAAACCGTTTGAAGGCAAAGCGGGCATGGTTCCTCTTCATGATGGAGAGGAGAGCGAAGCCTGAAATCGAGCAGCTTTTGACTCGCTGGGGCAAAAGTTGCGTGTTTTCTGAATCCACTGGCCTGAGTTTAAACATACTCGGTGTCCGGCTACGCCGGATTCCCTCAAATAGCGATTCAGGAAGGCTAAATCTTCAAAGTCGCTTCATCCATCCCCAAATACCCTTATAATGTGATTGATCAGTCCTTCATCACGGCAAAAAAGTTACTTACTTTATAAAATGAATTGTTTTGATTATAATTTGAAATAGACTATAATAATTGGGAATTAAACGCTGAAGAGTATCGGATGAAAGGGAATAAAGTTATTGTTGCCTGCCTTGTGATTATGGTTATTTTTATCGTAGGGGTAGTATTACGGTTGGCAAAGCCTGTTCTTTTTCCCTTTTTTTTAGCCGTTTTTCTTTCCTTTATTCTCTCTCCGATATTGGATTTTTTAACCCGAAAAAAAATCCCAAGGGCTGTTTCTATTTTATTTATTGTTATACTTGCTTTTTTTATCATATACCTCTTAGGGATTCTTTTTTACTCCAGCGGTAAGTCTTTTGCCTCTGAATTTCCAGAATACGGAAAAAAAATCAGCTCGATTATAACTTCGGTTCAAGAAAAAATTAAGCTTGCTCTTCCTGAATGGGAGCCTGAAGATTGGGTAGGACAACTTGACATAAATAGAATTGGAGGATTGTTTCTTTCCTCGCTTGGGCCTTTTTTCACTTTTATGTCCAATCTTTTTCTGGTCTTCATTTTTCTAATTTTTATTCTGGCTGGACGGGGGAATATTAAAGTAAAAGTAAAAAATTCTTTTAACAGTGGGAGAGCCTCTCAAATTATTGATGTTATTGAGAAAATCGATAATCAAATTCAGAAGTACCTTGCTATAAAAACAGCAGTCAGCTTTTCAACCGGAGTTTTTGCAACGGTTGTGCTATTGATTTTTGGAGTAGATTTTGCTATTGTTTTTGGCTTTTTTACATTTATCCTGAATTATATTCCTAACATTGGATCCATAATAGCGACTGCCCTGCCAGTGGCTATTGCAGTTTTTCAATTTGAGACGCTCTGGCCAGCATTCTGGATTTTTATCATACTGGGCTCAATCCAGATGACATTGGGTAACTTTATTGAACCAAGAGTAATGGGGCAGAGCCTGGGTTTAAGTACACTTGTGGTTCTTTTTTTCCTGTTTTTCTGGGGATGGTTGTGGGGAATTCCTGGTATGATCTTATCTGTTCCCACAGCAGCCATCATAAAAATTGTCTGCAGTAACATCCCTTCCCTTAATTTTATGGGAGAGCTTATGAGCAAGGGTTAGGAGAGCAGCAATCAAGAAATGTGATTAATTTTCTTCTGGCGGGATAACTCTTCTATTTGAGAAAAACGCTTAATAACCTGCTCGATATATTTTCTGCCTTCGAAGTCTTCCCTAGCCAGGAATTTTACAGAGAGAATAATCCTCTCCAGGCATTGAATTTTTTCTTCCTTCTTGTAAGTCCCTATTTCTCCCGGTAGTATTATCTTTTTTTCGTACCGGCATTTATCAATACTCTGGTAAATAACTTCTCCGATTTCATTTTTTGGCTTACTCTTTTCATCAGGAGTGATAATAAGCCCTTTTCCCTTTTTTATTTTTTCTTTAGCATACTCCAGGGATAAAAGAGCTTCTTTATCAGTTAAAGACTTTTTCTTTTTGCCGTACTCCTTTAAGGGTGCTTCTATGTGTAAAGCGAGCCAGGCCATCCTCTCGTCTTTTAAAATATCTTCATCAGGAGATCTCTTTCTTGAAAAAGAATCTTGTTTTTTGTCTATAATACGTTTTTCCTGATATGGTCTGTGTTGCTCTAAAAAAGTGCAGTCTTGAGGGCAGTGAATTTCTTTCTCCCTTAGTTTGCCGCAGCAGAGGCTGCATAAATAATCTCCCAAAGCAGCACAGTGCCGCTTTCCTTTTCTTTCATTACATTTTGAGCATTTAGCCATTTAACCAGGGAGAAATAATACAATTAAAAAAATAAGGTATCTTTTTAGCAAGTCAAGTGGAAGGCACCAACTGTCTTTTTCTTAGTAGCGATTTCGTTAAAATTTTGAACTGCCTTTTTTGTTTTTTTTATAACGAGGACTATCCTATTATCTTGAGCATACTGTTTTACTTCTTCCTCCACTTTCATTAATCCGGTGAAGCCGGTGCCGATTATGATAACTTCAGGTTCCTCTTTGAGTACATCCTTTATGTCTTTGAGGCTGAGCCTGTGACCTGTTTCTCGCCACCAAGAGTCCTGGACCTTGTCCGGATAAAGGATCAGGTCAGAGGTGTATGTGTGGCCATTAACTTCCATACGTCCAAAAGTATAAGATTCAATCATGTTTTTTTCTTCTGGAGGAATGTATCAGAAGTTAATGCCTTTATTTTTTTCCCCAGAAAGCTTTTGAGGGCTTTTTGAGCGGCTTTTTGTTCAGCATTTTTTATAGTATTACCTTTTGCCTTTGCCAAAGATTTATTTTCGAACAAAACTTCAACAGTAAAGCTTTTCTTGTGGTCAGGGCCTGAGGTTGTGATAGTTTTATAAACAGGAGCAGGGAGGTCCTCCTTTTGGAGGTATTCTTGAAGAGCTGATTTGTAGTTGTTAACTGAATAGACAGGAGCTTTGATTTTACTGAATAGAGATTTGAGAAAACTGAGAAGGAAATTTCTAGCCTCTTCAAGCCCGCTGTCTAAATAGATGGCTGCCACTATTGCCTCAAAGGTTCCGGCTAAGATGGTCTTTTTTTTCCTCCCTCCGCTTTTTTCTTCACCTTTACCCAGGAGTATAATTTTATCAAGTTTTATTTTTTTACTGAATGAGAAAAGGGAAAATGTGTTTGCTGCTGAAGACTTAAGTTTGGACAGCTCTCCTTCGGATAAATCAGGATAACTGGACCAGAGGTAGTCAGCAATAATGAGCCCAAGAACTGAATCTCCTAAGAATTCTAAAGTCTCATTGTCTGAATCCACACTTTGTTGGTTCTCATAGGCGTAAGAACTGTGAATTAGAGCCTGGAGCAGGAGATTCTTGTTTTTAAATGTGTAGCCTATCTTTTTTTCGAGTTGTGGGATGTTTATTTTCATAAAAAGAATTGTTTTTTTCTGCTGATTCAGCTTCTATTTGAAGTTTTTTTTAAGAAGATGAAGTATAGACGATTTTTCCTCCCACGATTGTTTTAACCGGAGCCCCTCTCAATTTCCAGCCATGGAAAGGATTATTTCTGCTTTTAGATTTAAAAGTATTAACATCAACAACGATTTCTTTTTTTAGGTTTAATATTGTGAGATCCGCATCAGCCCCTACACAGATTTTGCCTTTATTTTCCAGTCCCAGGATTGCAGCTGGAGTTGTGGATATCATACCAACAAATTTTCGCAGTGAAATGACATTCTTGTTCACAAGTTTATCAAGGAAGAGAGAGACTGCAGTTTCCAGCCCATTTATTCCGAAGGGGGCTTTGTCAAATTCAACATCTTTCTCATCTATAGTATGAGGAGCATGGTCTGATGCAAAAACATCTATGACTCCATCCTTCACAGCCTGGATTAAAGCTTGGGCGTCTTCTTCGCTTCTAATAGGAGGGTTGACCTTCAGGTTTGTGTCGTAATTTTCAAGGAGCGAGTCTGTTAGGAAAAGATGATGGGGAGTCACTTCTGTTGTAACCATTACCTTTTTTTTCTTTGCTTCTTTTATAATGTCTACTGCTCCTTTTACACTCAAATGGGCGATATGTATGGGTGTTCCAACCTTTTTGGCAAGGATTATATCCCGGGCAATCATTGTTTCCTCTGAGGATGCGGGAATCCCTTTAAGGCCAAAGAGATAGGAATAATACCCCTCATGCATGACTCCTTCACCGCTTAAATTTTTATCTTCGCAGTGGTTGATGATCAAAGTTTTTAATATTTTTGAATATTCCAGAGCACGCCGCATAACCTGGCTATCTTCTATAGGGAGGCCGTCGTCAGAAAAAGCGATAGCTCCAGCCTCGGCCAGATCAGCCATGTCTGTTAATTCTGCACCATTTTGCCCTCGGGTAATAGATGCTATGGGAAAAACATTCACTACAGAGTTTTTCTTTGTTTCAGAAAGAATATATTCGGTCACACCACGATTGTCATTAACAGGGTTTGTATTGGGCATGCAAGCAATGGAAGTGAATCCTCCTTTGGCTGCAGCGAGAGCGCCAGTGAATAAGGTTTCCTTATCTTCCTGGCCAGGTTCTCTCAGATGGACATGCATATCGATAAATCCTGGAGCAACAACTAATCTTGAAGCATCAATAACTTTTACTCCTTTGCTTTCAATTTTTGTTTTTATGTCAACAATTTTTCCTCTTTCTATCAAAAGGTCCAATGTGTCGTCTGTTTTTGAAGAAGGATCAATTACTCTTCCATTCTTAATCAATAGCCTCACGTTTTTTTCCTCCTAACAAAAGGTAGAGAACAGCCATTCTGACTGCAATACCATTTTCAACCTGTTTGAGAATGACGGATTTTGCAGAATCAGCCATATCAGTCGAGATTTCTACACCCCTGTTTATAGGGCCAGGATGCATGATTATGGCATTCTTTTTTGCTTTTCGAAATCTTTTTTCCGTTAAGCTGTAAAGGTTTCTGTATTCTCGAATAGATGGGAAAAAATTTGCTGCCTGTCTTTCCAGCTGGATCCTTAACATCATGACCACGTCGGCTCCTTGAATGGCTCTATCGAGATTGAAGTCAATCTCCACTCCAAAATTTTTAAATTCTACAGGAAGAAGAGCTGGGGGGCCAACAAGAACAACTTTTGCTCCCATCTTATTGAGAAGAAATATGTTGGATCGCGCGACGCGACTGTGAATGATATCTCCGACGATGATGACCTTTAGATCTTTAAAATTCTTTTTTTCTTGTCTTATTGTAAAGGCATCAAGAAGTGCTTGAGTTGGATGTTCGTGAGATCCATCCCCTGCATTAATGATTCGGTGCTGGCAGAAAGTAGTAGCGAAGTAAGGAATACCAGAAGCAGAATGTCTGATGATGATGGCATCAGGATTCATGGCTTCGAGATTCAAGATGGTGTCCTTGAAACTTTCCCCTTTAATGACGGAGCTGGTTTGTTTATTAAAGTTGACAAT
Source organism: Candidatus Aminicenantota bacterium (assembly GCA_016783445.1). Taxonomy (GTDB): domain Bacteria; phylum Acidobacteriota; class Aminicenantia; order Aminicenantales; family Aminicenantaceae; genus JADHWO01. Next base: position 8,442 of record JADHWO010000005.1, on the reverse strand, counting down.
GTCTGCGCTTAATCTTTTTGCTGCCAGTTCGAAAGAACTCCGTGTCCGGGTGCTTGGTTCATAAAAGAGATTGATTATAGTTTTTCCTCTTAATGTGGGGACTTTTTTTACTTCCCGGGTTGAAACTTCGTAAAAAGATTCTGCAGTATCCAGAACGGACACAATCTCTGAAGATGTTAAGCCCTGGATACCGAGAAGATGTTTATGTTTGAATGCCAAGTCTCTTCTCCTATTTAATTCCAGGCGGCTCAGTAATGAGGACTTCATCCTCACTATCGATTTCTTTTAACTTGACTTGCACAATTTCTCGTTTTGAAGTCGGAAGAAATTTTCCCACATAGTCAGCCCTGATAGGTAATTCTCGATGGCCACGGTCGATGAGGACAAGAAGCTGAATTGTTTTAGGACGTCCCAGGTCAATCAGGCTATCCATGGCTGCGCGTATAGTTCTTCCGGTAAAGAGGACATCATCAACAAGAAGAACATCTTTTTTTGCCACTGAGAAATTTATTTCTGTCTTTTTTACCATATGTTGAGCTTCTAACTCAGAGAAATCGTCACGGTAGAGTGTTATATCTAAAACCCCTACAGGAATTTCTATCTTTTCTAATTCCTTAATCAGTTTTGATATTCTTTTTCCCAGGTAGATTCCTCTTGTTCTTATTCCAACAATAACCAAATTTTTTAAATTTCGGTTGCGTTCAATGATTTCAGTGGTCATTCGCAGGATAGATCTTCTTATCTTCCGGGAATCCATTATCCTGGCTTTAATTTTTTCTTCCATAAGGCGACTCCTGGTTTAAAACAAACCTTTATTCCTTTTCTTAAGCAAACGTAATTCTTTCCATAAGAAAATGCAATATCTGAGGGAAAAAGTCAAGAAGAAGAAATAATCAGAAAGTGTTCGGGGATGGATGAAGCGACCCTTGAAGATTTAGCCTCCCTGAATCGCGCTTCGAGGAGACCCGACGGAGTCGGGCGGCGAGTATGTTTGAACTCAGGCCAGTGGATTCAGAAAACACGCAACTTTTGCCCCAGCGAGTCAAAAGCTGCTCGATTTCAGGCTTCGCTCTCCTCTCCATTATGGAGAGGAACCGTGCCCACTCAGCCTTCAAACGGTTTTTTTCACCCACTGCCCTTCGTTTATGCGTTGAATAGATGAAGAAGGGATGGCGTGAAAAATCTGAACGGGAGCGAGACCATTCACGAACACTTACTGATTAATACCCACACAAAATGGAAGAGAACCTACTACTTTAATTTAAAATAGAGTTTTGTAGTTTCCAGATCCTTCTTAATCTGCCTGGAGAGGTCCTCTGAAGTTTTGAACTTTATTTCGTCTCTTATTTTTTTTATAAAATTGATTCTAATTTTCTCTCCGTAGAGATTCTTGTTGAAGTTTATAATATAGGATTCGATATTTGTTTCTTGCTGGTTAAACGTGGGACGGATTCCTACATTGGTCATCGAGTGGAATTTTTTTGACTTTAACCAGGCTGTTGTAATAAATACTCCTGGGGGGACGATTTCGTTTTCTGTCTCGATGTTTGCGGTGGGGAAACCCAGGGCTTTTCCCCTGGATTTTCCTCTTATTACTTTACCTTCTATTTCATAAGACCTTCCCAATAAAGTATAAACTTTTTCTATTTTTCCTTCACGGAGAAAACTTCGGACAAGGCTGCTGCTTACGGTTTTCCCTTCTATAGTCACAGAAGGGATAGAAAAAACCTGGAAGTTAAATTGTGAAGCCAGCCGGTGGAGTTGTGAAATATCCCCTTCACGGTTTTTCCCGAAGTGAAAATTTTCTCCAACAATAACCATTTTTGCTTTAAGGGTATTTAAAACGATTTGTTGAATAAAATCCTGACTTGAAAGGCTTGAAAATTTGTCATCAAAAGGTACAATTAAACAAGCCTTAATATTATATTTATTAAGCTCTTTTACTCTCTGATCGAGAGTTTGAATCATTTTTGTTCTTTTTTTTCCAAGAATTTTTTCTGGATGAGGAGAAAATGTCAGAATCAGAGATAGGAGAGAATATTTTTTGGCTTTTTCTGCAAGAAAGTCCAAAATTTTTTGATGGCCCAGGTGGATGCCGTCAAAATTTCCTATTGTAATAATCGAAAAATTAGAAATTTGAGGAAGTTTTTTAAAACCGTTAATGACTTCCATAAGGTCACAAGTTGATTGTTTTTGTTTTCTCCATATAGGCCAATCTGATCTGATGAAGGCAGGCGTCTAAAAATTTTTCCTCTTCTGGCTTAAGATTTCCTTTTGTCCTCTCTTTTAAAAGATCAAGTAAGTCGATCAATCGTTTGACTAATTCCAGGTCTTCGTTCTCTTTATCGGTAAGAGGGTCTTTTACCAAGCCCAGCTTTATCAAAGCTTGAGTGTAAAAAGGGAGGACGAGAGAACTAAAATCAAGAGGAGGAATAATTCCTTTCTTTTCTTCTGGCGGTTCTTTTTTTGTCTGGCTTTTCTTGTTTTTTTCTTTTTCTGGCATTTTTTTGTCCTCTTTTTCAGAAAAAATATTTAGGAACTATCCGGGATTGAATTTTATTCAGGTATAAAATATTCTAATAAGTCGATTAAAAATATTACAATATTCTCTGGAATAATTCAAGGGAGAGAAGAATATGAAAAATGCTGAGAAAGCCGGGAAAAAATTTGGAAAATTGGTGGAAATTTTAGACGCTCTCCGAGGTGAAGGAGGATGTCCCTGGGATAGAGAACAGGATGTCAATTCAATAACTAATTATTTTTTAGAAGAAGTCTATGAAGCTGTGGATGCAATTTGCGCAAAAAATACCGAGTCACTGGCAGAGGAGCTGGGTGATGTGCTGATGGAGGTTGTTTTTTTAGCCAGGATTTTTAAAGAAGATAAAAAATTCTCCATTTATGATGTTCTGGATGGAATTAATAAAAAGATGATTCGTCGGCACCCCCATGTTTTTGCTCAAAAACGTTTCAGGACTTCAAAGAAGGTTTTAGACGAGTGGAATAAGCAAAAAAAAGTGGAAAAAAAGAGAAAGTCACTTTTTGACGGCATGACAAAATGTTTTCCCTCCCTTATGGAAGCCTTTCAAATCGGGCTTCGTGTTTCCTCTTCTGGTTTTGACTGGAAGCAGCCTTTTGATGCTCTTCAGAAAATTAAGGAGGAGGTATCCGAATTAGAAAAAGCTTTAAAAGCACAAAAAAAGGAAAAGATTTCCGAAGAAGTAGGAGATATTTTCTTTTCAATGGCAAATGTTTCCCGCCTTCTCGGAGTAAATCCCGAGATTGCTCTAAGACAGGCCAATGCTAAATTTATCAAAAGGTTTAAATTCATAGAGAAAAAATTAGAAGAAGAGGGAAAAGAACTCGGCCAGGCTAGCCTTGAAGAAATGGATAAGATTTGGGAAAAGGCAAAAAATAAAATAGATTAATCTGCATTTTTATACCTCAGTGTCTTAGGTTTTTTTTGAGCTGTTTAGTTCTTCAATTATTACAACATTCACACGGAGCTCTTTATGGAGTTAATAAAACAGGACACATTATTACTTTTCCTTTTCTGTGCCCTTTCGTAAAAGCAGGCTGGATTTGATAAATTCATCAATATCTCCATCCAGGACTCTTTCAACATCACCGATTTCGACATTTGTTCGTAAATCCTTAATCATCCGGTAAGGATGGAGTACGTATGAACGGATTTGGCTTCCCCAGGCAATGTCTGATTTTGCATCCTCCAGCTTTTCCAGCTTTTTTTGTTTTGCTTTTTTCTCAAGCTCATAGAGTCTAGCCTTGAGAACTTTCATAGCACTGGCCTTATTTTTGTGCTGAGATCTTTCGTTCTGGCATTGAACGACAATGCCTGTAGGAATGTGGGTTATCCTTACAGCAGAATCAGTAACATTGACGTGTTGTCCTCCTTTGCCAGAGGAACGATATGTGTCAATTCGAAGGTCTTCTGGATTGATTTCGATCTCGATGTCTCCTTCAACTTCAGGATAGATAAAAACAGCAGCAAAGGAGGTGTGACGTCTTTTGTTGGCATCAAAGGGTGAAATTCTGACGAGGCGGTGGACTCCTGACTCCTGGCTTAGATTGCCATATGCATAATCACCTTCTACTCGAACAGTTACGCTTTTTAGTCCTGCTTCTTCTCCAGAGAGAAAATCGAGGATTGTGGTTTTAAAGCCTTTCCTCTCTCCATACCTTAAATACATTCTGAGGAGTATTTGAGCCCAGTCCTGGGATTCAGTACCGCCAGCTCCAGGGTGGATTGTTAGTATGGCATTTCGGCCATCATCTTTCTCAGAGAAGAGCATTTGAAGCTCTGCCTCAGCCAGTTCTTTTTCAAAAGAGGCCAGACTTTTCTTAAGGTCCTCATCAACATTTTCCCCTTCCTCTGAAAGCTCAGCCAGGACCTCAAGCTCTTCTTTTTTCTCGTTTAACATGGAGTAAAGCTGCACGTCTTTTTCTAATCTTTTTTTGTTTTGTGAAAGGGACTGAGATTTTTTATGATTTTTCCAGATCTCAGGAGTGGAAAACTCTTTGTTTATGGATTCGATTTCAGCTTTTTTTTGGCTGATGTCAAAGAAAACCTCTAAGTTCTTCAAACTTTGAGATGTATTCTTTAAGCTTGCTCAGAAATTCGGAACGAGTTGCCTTTGAAGTAGACTCATTTTTTTTCATATTTTCTCTTTTTTAGTGCCAGAATAAGGAAGATGGCTGCTAAAGTCAAGCTTCCTATAGGAAGAATATCACCAAATTTTGTATAAAAAGTGAGGGTTGGGGAAGGAGTGATTCTCTCTGTAAGAAATGTACTGGTCATAAGCTCTGATTTGGAGAGAATGCGGCCATAAGGGTCGATGATACCGCTTATACCTGTTGTAGCTGCCCTCAGAAGATAACGCCTGTTTTCCACAGCTCTTAAAACAGCAATTGAAAAATGCTGATATGGAGCAGAACTTTTTCCGTACCAGCCGTCATTGGTGATTGTAACCAGAAAATTTGCTCCTTTTTTAACAAATTTTCGGACAAGGTTAGGAAAGATGATTTCATAACATATAGGGGAGGCAAATTTGATATTTTTATAGCTGTGGAGGGTGTGTTGAGTTCCGGGTGAGATCTCTCCGATAGCGTGGGTCATTTTTTCGATGAAGAAAAAGATCTTTTTGTACGGAGTGTATTCGCCGAAGGGAACAAGATGTATTTTATAGTATAAACTTGTGGAGAGATCCGGGCTTAGACATAATGCTGTGTTGTGATAGTTTTTTTCCCCGGGAGGTCCTGTGGTCTCGTTGGTTCCGAGGAGAAGAGTGCAGCCTGTTTCCTGAACGAACTGGTAGAGCTTTTCTTTAAAATCCTGAGCAAGTTTATAGGAGCAGCTGAAACAGAGAGGAACGGAGAATTCAGGCCAAATAATCAGGCCGGAGCCTGCTTCATATGCCTGGTGGCTCAGTTCAAGGTGTTGGTCGAAAAGATTCCATGTCTCCTGGACGGATATCTGGTCCCAGTAAATATCTGAGGAGACGTTGCCCTGGATGACAGAAGCCGTAAAAGAATCTTTTTGAGAAGGGGATTTTTTTACACTCAGGAAACCACCTATATGAATAAGCAACACAAAAGCTAGGACAAAAAGGAATGGCTCCTTTTTTCTGTAAATCATGGAGTAAACAAACAGGCTTTGAAAGAGAATAATAATAAAGGAAAGACCATAGACTCCGGTAATAGAAGCAAGCTGGATAAAGTAAATATTTGAGTACTGGCTTGTGCCGACAAGCCCCCAGGGAAATCCAGTGAGAAAATGAGTGAGGATATATTCGAAAGAAATCCAGATAAAAGGACATAGGAGAAAAATTAACCTTGGAAAGGATAAATAGATTTTTGTCCACACCAGGCAGAAAAATGCCCAGTAAAGAGCCAGAAAAAGAATAAATAAGACATATATAATTAAGCTTATTACTAAGGACATATTGCCATAATGGGCTGGGACTGAAGGAACCCAGTAAATCAGGATAGCATTGTAAGAGATTCCAGCAATAAGCCCCAGAAGGAAGGATTGTTTAGGGTTCTTATTCCGGATGATGAAAATAAGGGGAATGATGGAAATCCAAACAAAGAAAGAAAGGTTGAACTTGGGAAGAGAAAGAGCTGTAAGGGCTCCACTCAATAAGGCAAGCAGGATATCATATTTTTTGATTTTCAAGTTGTATATACCTATAGGAGTTCTTTTTCTTCCTGTTTCCTGACGGAGATGTAAGAGACGGTTTCCAAAGCCTGGCTTTTATGTCTTGACTACATAGTAATATAGTAATCGAGCTTCTTTGTTGATTCTGATTGTAAACGGGATAAGACTTCTTCAGCTTTTTCCCTAGTCTCATAGCCCCCGATTCTCACACGGAAGACCTGGTTTGGCCTATCCGTTGGAAATGGTTCCAGCACAAGAGAAGGATAGCCTTTTTTCTTAAATCCATCTGCATAGGCGAGGGCTGCATCTTTTATGTTGAAGGCTCCAACCTGGATATAATAAAGGTTCCTTTTCTTAGCTTGAGGAGTCTTCTTTTGTGTTTTGCTTTTAGCTTTCTGGTGAGAGGCTAATTCTTGCCTGATAGAGTCTTTTTTTTCTCCAGGGGGAACGGTGGTTTCCTTTTTGACCTGTTCAATCTCTGCTGGAGTGGCTATTTCCGCACCTCCTATGATTTGAGCCTGTTTTTTGCCGACTGATACACCTAGAAGAAAGATGACTACTCCCAGGACCAAAATCCCAAGGAACATAAAAGCAAGCTGGGAACTGGAGAGCTGAATCTCCCTATAATCTCTATTTTTCACTGCTGTCTTTTTTCTCTTTCTCTACGGGGAAGAAGGCTTTAAACAACTCGATGGGAAGCGGGAAGATAATAGTCGAATTTTTCTCTGTTGCGACCTCTGTGAGCGTACCTAAAAACCTGAGTTGGAGAGCCTGGGGATTGGTTGAAATAATATCGGCAGCCTTGATCAGATTGCCAGCGGCTTGGAATTCACCCTCAGCATGGATGATTTTAGCTCTTTTTTCTCTTTCTGCCTCAGCCTGTTTGGCAATAGCTCTAACCATATTGTCAGGTAAGTCGACATGTTTCATTTCTACAAGTTGAACCTTGATTCCCCACGGGTCTGTGTGTTTATCAATAATTTCCTGGAGCTGTGCATTGAGTTTTTCTCTCTCAGAGAGAAGGTCGTCCAGTTCAACCACTCCTAATACACTCCGCAGAGTTGTCTGAGCAAGCTGAGAGGTGGCAAAAAGATAATCCTGGACTTCAATAATGGCCCTTTGTGGCTCCATAACGCGGAAGTATACAACAGCATTAACTTTTACCGAAACGTTGTCTTTTGTGATAACATCCTGAGGGGGAATGTCCATTACGACTATTCGAAGACTTACTCTTACCATACGATCGATTGGAGGGAAGACAAAGATAAGTCCTGGTCCTTTTGGTTTGGAAAGAACCCGCCCCAATCGAAATATCACTCCTCTTTCGTATTCCCTTAAAATTTTGATCGAATTCAAAAGGTAAATAACAATAAAGGATATAACGATAATCGGCCAAGTCAGCATTTTTTACCTCCTAAGGTTAAAATTGACCTTTATGGTCTTTTAAATTTATACATGTTAAAGGCTTATTTCCCTGGATTATACCTCAGAAATTTGCCTCTTTTATATAATTCCTGACTCTAAGTTATTTTAAAGCCTATATCTCTTCCTTTTTGCTAAAAAAAAACGATGGCTATTCCTGTTTGTTTCAGGGTTTAGTGACCTTTATCTTCAAGTTCTTCATCACCTCAGTGACTTTGACCTTAGTGCCCTTTGGTATTTTCTCAGTAGCTTCTGCATCCCATAATTCACCGTGGACAAAAACCTTGCCTTCTGGGTCAAGCTTACTCCGGACTTCACCAATTTCTCCAACAAGGCCTTCTTTGCCGGTGTGGACTTTATTCATATGAGCTCGAATGGCGATAACAATAAGAAAAATGAAGATCAGAGAAAGGCCTAGGGTCACGGGGATGATGAACTTCAAGCTTGGCCGTAGTTCTGGAATAGGAGCATCGATGAGCATAATCGAGCCGATAACCATGGCTGTTAATCCTCCTGCAGTTAATACTCCATAACTCTGGATTTTTATTTCTAGGATAAATAATCCGATTGCTAACAAAATTAATATCAAGCCAACATAATTAATGGGTAAAATCTGGAAAGAAAAAATGGCTAAAAGAAGGAATATCCCGCCTAAAACGCCGGGTAAGATTGCACCTGGATTCGAGAACTCAAAATAAAGGCCGAGTAAACCCAGCATAAGGAGAATGTACGCCAGGTTGGGATTGGAAATTGTAATAAGAAATTTCTGTCTTGCCGACATAGGGATGTCGGTTATCTTCTCATCTTTAAGTTCAAGTAATTCTTCTTCACCGTCAAATCTCTTGATG
>JADHWO010000109.1 GCA_016783445.1 Candidatus Aminicenantota bacterium | reverse complement strand
TTCTCCCCGTATTCGCCTGTAAGGACGGCCTTAATCTTGCTGAATCCCTCATAAAGGATAATGAGGTGAAAGCCGAAGCCAAGCTGGCTGTTGACAAAATTAAAAACGAAATTGAAAAACAAAGATAACCTGGATTGTTTATAAAAACTGTTTTGTTATTTTGAAAATTCAAGCAATATGTTTTAGTATATTACTAAATCTAGATAATGAGTAACGTGGATTATTCACGAGATGAGATTGCCGTAGATGCAAGGCGTAAAGGATGAAGCTGTGGTTCTCCACCGCAAATCCTTTGCAACGAAGCAGATACGGTGAAATCGGCTCGCTCGAAGAGTAAAAAATGCCGATGATTGATATACATGAATTTAAAAAAAACAGAGTGATGTTCTGGAACTGGTGAAAAATCATGCTAATGAATTGATATTATTGAAAATGAATGATGGCATCGGCAGTTTTTATGAATAATTCATGGTAATAATGTTCCGCTATTTAAGATAGGGAGGTGAACAAATGATTGAAAGTTTTGGGACCAGGAATAAAGCCACCAAACTGAAGTATGGAATGGTCGGCGGAGGCCAGGGGGCTTTTATCGGAGATGTTCACCGTAAAGCTGTAGCTATGGATGGAAAAGCAGAGTTGGTTGCTGGATGTTTTTCACAGGATTATGAAAATACGTTGTCAACCGGAGAAATATTGGGACTGGACAAGGAGAGACTCTACAAAACATACCAGGAAATGGCTGAGGCTGAAGGGAAACGTGGAGATAAGATCGACTTTCTTATCATTGTTACGCCAAACAACTCCCATTTTCCTATCGCCAAATTGGCACTTCAGAATGGAATCCATGTGGTCTGCGACAAACCGCTGACTACCGACAGCAAGGATGCGGAGGAACTTGAACGAATTTCAAACAAAAATGACCTGCTCTTCTGTGTAACTTATACATATACCGGATATCCTATTGTCAAACATATGAGAGAAATGATAACTAAAGGAGACCTGGGAACAATCCGTTTTGTTAATGCCGAATATCCACAGGACTGGCTGGCTACTCCGCTTGAAAAAACAGGCCAGAAACAATCTATCTGGAGGACCGACCCGAAACAGACAGGAATATCAAATTGTTTGGGTGATATTGGCAGCCATATTGAAAACATGGTTTCTTATCTTACAAGCTTAAAAATTCAATCTTTATGTGCCCGGCTGGACACTTTTGTGGAAGGAAGAATCCTTGACGACAACGCATCTATTTTGGTCAATTATGATACTGGAGCCAAAGGGTTATACTGGAGCTCTCAAATTGCAGTTGGTCATGATAATGGGCTTAGAGTCAGAATTTACGGGACCAAAGGCTCTTTGGAATGGTCCCAGGAGAATCCCAACTACCTTAAAATTTCCCATCTGGACAAACCCACAGAGAACATCTCGAGGGGACGGGACGACCTGTATCCTCATGCCCAGAGTTTCTCTCGGATTCCCTCTGGTCATCCGGAAGGGTATTTTGAAGCATTTGCAAATATATATTCCACATTTATTTCATCACTAAAAAAGAAAATTTCTGGAGAAGCCTTGTCAGAGAGTGACCTTGATTTTCCTGGAGTTCAAGATGGGATTCAGGGGGTCAAATTTATCGAAAAGTGCGTTGAGAGTTCACAGAAAGGCTCTTTATGGATAGATTTTTAATCATCTATCACAAAGGAGGAAAGCATGAGTAAACCTGTAACAATATTTACAGGGCAATGGGCAGATTTAGCCTTTGAAGAAATGTGTAAAAAAGCCGGCGGGTGGGGTTACGATGGTTTGGAAATAGCCTGCTGGGGTGATCATATGGAGGTACATAAAGCTGCAAAAGATCCCGAATATGTAAAAGAGAAAAAGCAAATACTGGAAAAATATCAATTAAATTGCTGGGCTCTTGGTGCTCATCTCTCCGGCCAGTGCGTGGGTGATCGATATGATGAGCGTCTGGATGAATTCGCTCCGGATGAGGTAAAAGGGAAACCAGAGGAACTGCGGGAATGGGCAATCGAAGAGATGAAAACCACAGCTAAAGCTGCAAAAAATATGGGGTGTTCTGTAGTTAACGGATTTATGGGGTCGCCAATATGGAAATTCTTGTATTCATTCCCACCAACAAGTGAAGAGATGGTTGAAGAAGGCTTTAAAAAAATACATCAGTTATGGACCCCGATTTTAGATGAATTTGAAAAAAACGGGGTAAAATTTGCCCTTGAAGTTCACCCCACTGAAATTGCCTTTGATCTGTATACAACAAAACGACTTTTTGAGGTATTTAAAAATCGGGAGACACTTGGATTAAATTTTGACCCCAGTCACCTCGTCTGGCAGGGAATGGAACCTCAATTATTCATCAGGGAATTTCCAAACAGGATCTACCATGTTCATATGAAAGATGTAGCAGTTACCCTGGACGGGAAAGCTGGAATTCTTGGCTCCCATCTGCCGTTCGGAGACCTAAGAAGAGGGTGGAACTTCAGGTCTCTTGGCCACGGAGATGTAAATTTTGAAGAAATAATCAGGGAACTTAATGATGTCGGGTATGAAGGCCCGCTTTCAGTCGAATGGGAAGATAATGGCATGGACCGGGAATTTGGCGCAAAGGAATCGTTAGAGTTTGTAAGACAGATAAATTTTTCTCCTTCAGAAGTAGCTTTTGACAAAGACATGAAGGGCAAATCAGATTAAGTTTATTGTGTGGATTTGATAAATCAAATCTCTACAGATTTTTATGAAATTATGTAAGTTATCTACGGTTGCCAGGAGGGTATAACCAGGCAGGGTTAAAAAAACAAGTTATCACAAAACTTAGGGATTATGCCAAATAATATATAAGAGGACAAAAATGTCTGACGCAACAAATTCTCAAAAAAAGAAAAAATTCTCACGACGGGATTTTCTCAAATCTTCTGCCTCTGCAGGTCTGGGAATGGCCCTGACTGGAACTGTTTTAAAAGGGGCTTCCTTAACAAAAGGAAAGGAAGAGAAAAAGAAAGCGGGAAATCTTAATATTGCTATTATAGGCACAGGTGTGCAGGGTCGGATTTTAATTGAATCCTGCCTTCGAATACCAGGAATCCGGATTACTGCAATCTGTGATATCTGGGAGTACAGTCAGCGTTATGCCTCCCGATACCTAAAAAAATACGGTTTTACCGTTAATATTTACGAGGACTATCGTGACCTGCTGAGCAAAGAGAAAAACCTTGACGCTGTAATTATAGCCACGCCCGACTGGATGCACGCCGAACAGACAAATTCTTGTTTGGAAGCCGGACTCCATGTTTACTGTGAGAAAGAGATGTCCAACTCTCTAGACAAAGCCAGAACAATGGTAAATACATCAAGGAGGGCCAGCAAGCTTCTTCAGATCGGCCATCAGCGCCGCAGCAATCCCCGGTATATCCACGCCATAAACCGGCTAGTTCACGAAAAAAACCTTTTAGGCCGTGTATCCCAAGCCTATGCCCAGTGGAACAGAGCCAAGAGTGATATGATTGGCTGGCCAAAAAAATACACCATAGAACAGAGCAAACTGGAAAAATATGGATACGCCTCAATGACTCATTTCAGGAACTGGCGCTGGTTTAAAAAATACGGTGGAGGCCCCATAGTTGATCTGGGTTCCCATCAGATCGATCTCTTCAGCTGGGTTTTTGGAGTTAATCCAAGTTCTGTGATAGCCAGCGGTGGTATTGATTATTATAAAAACCGTGAATGGTACGACAATGTTATGGCCGTTTATGAATTCAAAACAAAAAAAGGAATAGCACGTGCTTTATACCAGGTTCAAAGTACCACAAAACATGGGGGATTTTACGAGACCTTTATGGGTGAAAACGGCTCAATTGTAATATCCGAAGTTCTCCAGAGAGGCAACTGGGCATGGAGGGAAGCTCATGCTCCTGAATGGGACTCATTGGTAAAAGAGGGATATCTGCAGTCTGAAACTCAACCTATCCCGAAGGTTAAAACCAAGAACATCTTTGTTGATGTACGCGTTACTGCAGAAGCAGGAAGGTGGCCCCTGCCTGTCGAGCTAGCCAAACCAGCTCATCAGCCCCATCTTGAGAACTTTTTTAATGCTATTATTTTCGGCACTCCACTAAATTGTCCCGGGGAAGTAGGATACGAATGTGCGGTAGCCGTGCTAAAAGTAAATGAGGCAATTAAATCACGCCGCTTACTTAAACTTCGACCTGAGCAATTTAAAGCATGAATTATAAAAAGACTCTTTTCTTTTTGACTGTTAGCCTGGGAGCAGTAGCCATTTTTGTCGCTGTGGCGGGGCAGATAGATTATAAATGGGACGGAAGCCGGACTACCCCGGTACACCAAATTCCATTAAAAGACGAATTTAATCAAAACATCATTCCCACAGAGTCTTATCCATTGCCGTATTCAACCAGGTATACCTGTGGTCTCTGCCATGAATATAATAAAATCCATAATGGCTTGCACTTTAATGCTGCCTCTTCAGATAAACATGGGCGGCCAGGCGAACCCTGGGTTTGGGTAGAGTCGAAAACAGGAACTGTTCTTCCTCTATCCTATCGGAGCTGGAAGGGAATGTGGAATCCTAAGGAACTTGGCCTGACTCCCTGGAATTTTACTTTATTGTTCGGTAGACACATGCCTGGAGGAGGAGTGGCAGAACCAGAAGATGTGGAGCCTAATCCTGAATCCCGTTGGAATGTATCAGGGAGTATCGAAATCAATTGTATGGGCTGCCATAGTGCCTCAACAAAACAAAGTTTTAGTGAATGGGCAAAACAGATACTGCGCCAGAATTTTCGATGGGCGTCCACAGCAGCATCTGGCATGGGAGAAGTCTGGGGAATGGCATCCCGGCTTCCTGGAACGTGGGACATATTTGATGGCCCAAATCCTGACGATACAGAATGGGCAGTGGTGCCGTCCGTACGATACAATTTAAACTCATTCGACAGCAAGTTTCGTGTGTTTTTTGATATCAACAATAAACCGGAAGACTCCCGATGCCTAACCTGTCATTCGGTCTCCCCGGTTTATTTAAATAAACTCGATCTAGATAGGGATGTCCATTCCACAGCAGGAATAAACTGTGTCGACTGCCACCGAAATAACATCAACCATAATATGATACGCGGATATGAGGGAGAAACCAAAGAATCTCATAACCAACAAATTGCTGACTTCTCCTGTGTTGGCTGCCACACAGGAAAGGACTCTTTTAAAGGGACCAAGACAACAGCAGGCCGTCTGGGCGCGCCGTATCCAAAACACAAAGGAATTCCAGCAGTTCATTTTAAGAAGCTTTCTTGTACCGTATGTCATTCTGGTCCTTTACTTGGAAAAGACCTTACGCGGGTTCGAACCTCCCGCGCCAATCGCCTGGGAATTTATGGTAGAGCACAGTGGTTTACCGACTTTCCCCATATCGTCGAACCGGTTTTTTTAAAAGACCAGGCTGGTAAAATCACGCCCCATAGACTGATGTGGCCAGCCTATTGGGGCAGATTAAAAGGAGAGGAGATATCCCCGCTAAAGCCAGCTGATGTCCAGGCTGCAGCCAAAGGTTTGCTAGATGTCGAGGAGTTTATTGCTCGGATACTTATCACATTCTCCCAGAATACCGAGATTGAAGGTATTCCTGTGCTTATTACTTCGTCGAAAATTTATCAGCCCAATGCAGATGGAGGCCTGGATATATCTCCTTATTCCGGGGAAATGCTAAAGGCGGAAATTCTATGGGCAGTTAAGAATAATGGAAAGACCACTCCCCTGATTCCGGACTTTGATCCCGGGGCTGAAGAGATGGAGGTTGAAATTGAAACCCGAATTCAAAAAGCTCTCGAGGCTCTGGAAACTTTCCGTGAAGCTCCTGGGAAACCAGCTCTAATCTATAAAAATTTTATATATCAGGTTTCAGAAGGCTATCTGGAGGTGAAGCAAAAGCAGGGGGAAACCGTTGAAATACCCCAGTGGTGTTGGAAAAAAGACAATAAAATACTACCTCTTGCTTCTGAATTCCAAATTCGAACAGTTGTGGCTACTGTCGGATTTGAGCAATCCTTGACTGAGGAACAGGTTGAGCTAGTTCTCAAGTCGATGGCTGAGGATACAAGTAGTCAGAAAAACCAAGAGAATGGTGAATTTTTCTATATTTCAAGTGGAAAAATGTTCAAGCTAAATGGGACAGGGCAACTGTTTGCCTCTGAGCATCCTGCCGCAGAACCTGTTGCCTGGCCGCTGGGACATCAGGTGCGTCCGGCCCAGCAGTCCCTAGGTATCAATGGATGCACTGATTGCCATAAAAGGCGGTCAGCTTTCTTTTTTAACACAGTTGAGGGAATCGGTCCTCTCAAAACTCAAAATATAGCTTTACGATCCATGTATAACTTCATGGGAAAGGATAAAGCCTATCAAAAGCTTTTTGGCCTTTCATTTTTAATTCGCCCTGTATTTAAGGTGATACTTTTCATTTCATCCTTGATTATCGGTTCCATTCTGCTAATATTGTATTTTAAAGTTCTGGGTAGATTTTCAGGTATTATTGAAAAGAGGAAATAAATCTCTATGTTTAGCATTCTCACTTTTTTCTCTTTGCTTGTGCTGATTTCCGCTCTTTTTTTTCACCATTATAGAAGGATTCGAAATTTAATCAGTAAAGACTCTACAGATTTTAAAATTACAAATTATTTTTTCTGGCAAGTCAAACGCATATCCGGTCTTTTTAAAACCTCAATTAAAAAAGACTGCCAGAAACTGCTCCATAAAGTGCTTTATCTTCGCTATCCGACAGCAGAGAAATGGAGCATAATTTTATTAAGCCTGAGTTTTGTTCTCCTTGCTGCTTCCGGTTTTATTTATGCATTATTCATCACACAAAGCTTGTATGGGTATCCCCTGCTGTTACATGTTATCCTGGGTGGAGTTTTTTCTGTTTGCCTTTCCGTTGTTGTTGTTTTGCAGGCACCAATCTACAGTTTCAACAAAGAAGTGGAATTTTCCAAAGATACCTTTGAAAGGCGGGAAGTAAAAAAACATGTCACTGTGGCACAAAAAATACTTTTCTGGTTGTTTGTCATCCCGGGTCTCCTGCTGGCTCTTACCGCATTAAGCTTAATGCTGCCTGTATTTTCATTGCCAGCTCAACTGGTAGTAATTGATATCCACCGGTACAGCGCTTTATCTGCTTTGCTTTCTGCTATTGCCTTTACCTACTTTACATTTATCAATGATGTGAAGTGATGAAAAAATATAAGCAGTCTATCAGCCGTTCTGCCCATTTTGCCATGGGAACAACCTTCGAGATCGTGATTGCCGGAAAGGAAAAAACCTACGCTCTACAGGCTTCTCAGGAAATTTTCAACGAAATCGACAGAATCGAAAATCTCTTCAGCCGTTTTAATCCCTGTAGTGATATCGGCCAAATTAACCGTCTTAAACCCGGTCAATCTTTAAGGATTGGGATTGAAACTTATGAGTGTTTAAAAACAGCCTCTCAAATCCATTCTTTAACTTCCGGCGCTTTTGATGTAAATATTGGTTCTCTGACAAAACCCGGGAAGTTAGCTAATCCTAAGTTTGAAAAAATGAGCCAAGGCAGGAAGCAGCTCCAACTTGATTTTTCAAAATCAACAGGAGGCTTTGCAGTCAGAATCCCAGAAGAGCAGCAGAGCGAGCATGATGTTTGTGGGATAAATCTGGATTTAGGAGGCATAGGAAAAGGATATGCGCTTGATAAAAGCATAAATATTCTGTCTGACTGGGGTATAAACAATGCTCTAATACATGGAGGAACAAGTACTGCTTTGGCAGTTGGTACAGCGCCGGACGGGAATTCAAATAAAAAGGGCTGGCCTGTTGGAATTTCAGGTGACTGGGAGTGCCATCGTGTACCTAAGAAGTTTTACCTGAGGGACCGGGCCCTGAGTAGCTCCGGTACTGAGGTTAAGGGAGAGCACATTATAAATCCAAAAACCGGCTCTGCAGCAAAGGAGAATATGGCCACCTGGGTGTCTCATCCTTCTGCAACCGTTGCTGATGCATTATCTACAGCTTTTATGGTCATGAGCACAGAAGAGATAAAAGCCTTTTGTGACAACAATCCCGAAGTATGGGCATTAGTCATTATAGATTCAAACAGTTATAAAATATTTAACGTGGATTATTCATAAAAACATATC
>JADHWO010000026.1 GCA_016783445.1 Candidatus Aminicenantota bacterium | reverse complement strand
AGCAAGACTGCAGAGTTGCGAGTTTATAGTTCAGCGTGTAAAATAATTATATTTTTGGAGGGATGGCCGAGCGGCTTAAGGCGGCGGTCTTGAAAATCGCTTCCCGGGCAACCGGGACGGGGGTTCGAATCCCTCTCCCTCCGCCACCCTAATAAAAAAAGAGACCACATCTTGGAAGGATTTGATATGTCAAATCCTCCGTTTGATAAAAATATTGTTATTGATTCAGTTCTAGAAAAAGCTGATAGTTTGATTTTTTAAAAACAATAGCTGACTTATGGTTAATTTTGATTATAATCTGAAAAATGATAGAATAATTTAGGCTTTCCTGTGGTAGTGGAGAGGTGCTGGAGTGGTTGAACAGGGTCGCCTGCTAAGCGATTGTTCCGATTTATGTCGGGACCGTGGGTTCGAATCCCACCCTCTCCGCCAGATTTATTTCTTTTTTTCCCAGAGAGTTACAAGAGAATACAGGTACCGTGCCTAGAGGATAAGACTTTTTCGGAGTAACAAATCCCGGCCAAGGTTTAATCAAATGTTGTTACATAACGATTAAGTCTAACCCCTGCGTCTTGTTTCTGCGGCAATCTTTACTTGTGAATAATCCACATTAGTAATGTTGATTTATCCCAGTATTTGAAATTTTTGAAGTCTGGTCCTATAGATAAGACTAAACTTATCTTGACAACAGAATTTATCTATTATATTTTTTTAGAGGATAATACCGACAGAAAAAGCGAATTTTTGGGGACTTCTGGGTTGCTGGGCAGATCCAACAGAGGAAGGAATAAAGCGCTCAGTCTCCCTTTACTAAAGATATACAAAATTAGCTGGAAATTATATTTTTAATAAAAAATGAAAAAATTAGGTAAATACGAAATAAGCAGCATACTGGGAAAGGGAGCGATGGGGATTGTCTATAAAGCTACTGACCCCGACATAAATCGCAAAGTGGCTATTAAAACCATACGCTTTGATTTGGCTACCGAAGGTACAGATAGTGAAGAAATGATGCAAAGGTTCATGAGAGAGGCACAAGCTGCAGGTAAATTAAGCCACCCAAATATAATTACCATTTATGATGTCGGGAGAGAGCAAGACTTGACATATATTGTCATGCAATTCATTGAAGGCCCTAGCCTGCAGAGGATGCTTGCTTCAGGTGAAAAATTTACGACTCAAGAAGTTGTTTTTCTCATGACTAAAATATGCAGTGCTTTAGAATATGCTCACAAATTCGGGATTGTCCACCGGGATATCAAGCCCGGAAATATTTTAATAGATAGCGAAGGAAATCCATATATCTGTGACTTTGGAGTGGCCCGAGTTGAGACTTCGACTTTAACTCAGTCAGGGACAGCAGTAGGAACGCCAAGTTATATGTCTCCTGAGCAGGTGAAGGGAAAAAAGGTTGATAAGCGCTCAGATATATTCTCTTTGGGATGTATTCTCTATGAATTTCTCACAGGTAAAAGGCCTTTTGAGGCTGAAAGTATTACAACAGTGATTTATAAAATTATTAATGAAGAGCCCCTGTCTCTTGCTGAAGTAAAAAAAGGTCTGCCCGAAGGTTTTGAACATATAATCAGCAAGGCTTTAGCAAAGGATTCAGAGGAACGTTATCAAAGCTGCGATCAGCTTGCTGCAGATTTACGTGATTTAGATAAGCTGGCAGAAAAAACAATTGCCATTACAACGCCTGAGGCAGCGCCCGCTCCAGTTAAGAAAAGAAAAAAACGGCGACTGTTCCCGATCCTGGCAATTTCTCTTGTAACAATCATTTTAATTGCTGCAGGAGGGGGTTTTTATTTTTATAAAAAAACCGGGAAGATACCTTTTATTTCAAAGATACCTTTTATTTCAATTGGAACCCAAGAAACGAAGGGGGAAGATATCATTTCAACTTATCAGATAGTAGATGCGGTTCCTGGCAGTATAGATGATAAGTTAAATAAAGCAAAAGAAAGTTTTGATATTGGGGACTATTCCGGAACAGTAAAGCTTTCTGAAGAGGTTCTTTCAGAAGATCCCGATAATTCAACAGCTAAAAGCTTTCTGAATAGTGCGCAGAGTAAAATGAATGAACTTCTAGTTGCCCAAGTCCAAGATGAAAAAGAGGCAAAAGTTACGGAGGAGTCATCTCCTGCCAAGCCTGAAGCTGAAGTTCCAAGCCCCATAGAAGCTAAATTGAATAGGGTAAAGCAAAGTTATGAGAACGGGGATTATGCTGAGACAGTCAAGCTTGCGGAAGAAGTCCTTGCTGTGAATGCTGGCAACCTAAGAGCTAAAGATTATTTGAATAATGCGAAAACTAAAATCAATGAAGCTGCCTCGATCACAAAAACACTTACCACTGGCATTAATTTTTACGACAATAAAAATTATGAGTTATGTAAGCGGGAAATGAATAAGATTTTAAAAATAAATAAGGATCACAAAGAAGCAAAGAAGTATTGGAATTTGGCGGATAATGCCATTTATGAAGCCGGGGCCAGGAGGGAAATTCAAAGAGTAATAGAACACCAGAAGAAAGCAGAGGAAGAAAAAGATATCCTTTCTCTTCTCAGCGATATTGGCTCATCAGCTCTCTCTAGTCAAAAGAAATCTGATATAATCCCAGTTTTTAATTATTATGATAATATAAAGTGGTCCAGTATTTCTATTGTTTCATTTAAATTAAAAGATAGAAGTCATGTTGAAGTAAGTTTTTCCTATATGTCGACTGCTGTCTCAAAGAGGACAGGTCAAAAAGCGACACTTTTTGGTGACATAAAGACCTGGACAATGGAGAAGCAAGGAAATACGTGGAAAATTATTAGCGAAAAGCTTGGAAAATAAGACAGATTTGATAAAATAAGTGAGAAAGTTCATTCTTCCAAAGAGGAGGGGATAGATGGAATTAACAAAACCTTATAGAAGAATAGTGTTATTAAGTATTTTTCTGGTTTTCTTCCTTGTTATATCCCTGGGAGCAGCGCCAATAAGAGTAAAAGTGACTGTTGATGACGCCAAAATCAATGAAACGCGGGCAATTGGAGGAAAAACTCTTGCCAGAGTTCCTTTGAACACAGTTTTAGATGCAGAAACAAAGCAGGGAGAGTGGTACAAAGTAACTTGGCAGGGAGTCTCCGGTTATATGCATGAGATGTTGGTTGAAGAAGTAAGCGAAAGTGTTTTGGCTCAACCGGAAATTGGACCCTCAGGCGTTGCAACCAAAACGCAGCCAACAATTATTGCAGAAATTCAGGTTAAAATGAACGAGAGCAGAAGTTTGATAAGACAGGAAAAAGACTATGACAAAGCCATTTCAACACTTCGTCCTCTGGTCGCCAGGATTTTTACGGTTATAGATAACGCAAAACAGAAACAATTGGCAGCAGAGGTTTATCTTTGGATAGGATACTCCTATGCTAGTCAAGGTAATGCGCTTTCTGCCTTAAGTGAATTTAGAAATATGTTCGAAGTCGATTATGCTTATGCAAAAGCGAATATCCGCAATATTTTTGATACAAAAATTTCTTCTTTAATACAACAATCAGAGAATGCATATAAAGGACTGGTTATAGAATATTCCCTTGAGATCTCGACTGTGCCAAAAGAGGCAGTGATAAAAATTGACGGAAAGGAGATCGGCCTATCTCCTGAAATTTACAGTACTTCTTCACCCGAAATTGTCATTGAGATTGAAAAGAAAGGTTACAAACCTATTAGAGAAGAGCTCTTTATCACACAAACTTCAACCAGGAAGGAATATACTTTAGAGAGAGCCGGGCGGGATGTGGTAGTAAGGTCGAATCCAGCAGGAGCGAGTGTTTACCTGGATGGACAGGATATAGAAAAAGTTACCAACTGTGTATTGCCTGTTGTTACATTTGGCTCTCATAAAATAAAATTAGTAAAAGAGAACTATGGGGATTGGGAAAGCGATGTGGAAATTGTAGTAGGTGAGGGGCATTTTCTTGTTGAGACAGCCTTAACTCCACTTAATTACAAATACGTTTATAAATGGGGTGGACCTCTTAGGAAAATATTTGTACTTCCTACTGGAGTAGCTGTGGACGCGGAAAATAATGTCTATGTAGCCAGTATAGGAGGAAAGAAAGTACAAAAACTGAGTCCTGATTGGAAATTTCAAACTGCCTGGGGTCAATCTGGAAAGGAATTTAAAGTTTTAAAGAGTCCAGGCGGCATTGCCATTGATAGTGAAGGAAATATATATGTCACGGATACAAAGAATCACTGTGTTATGAAATTTGATAAAACCGGGAAATACAAAAGAAGATGGGGAGTAGAAGGGACCGGAAACACTATGTTTAATACTCCTATGGGTATTGCGGTTGACAGCAATAATGACATTTATGTTGTTGATTATGGAAACAATTGTATAAAAAAGTTCTCCAGTACTGGTCAACTGAAGAAAATGTGGGGAAAACGCGGTAATCAAGATGGAGATTTTTATCTCCCAACTGGAATTGCCGTTAATAAAAATAATGAAGTTTTTGTTACAGAGCGTTCTCGAGTGCAGAAGTTTTCATCCGAGGGAGAATTTATCTCTTCGTTTGGGGAATTTGGCTCAACTGACGGGGCATTCAAGAAACCCATGGGAATTTATGTTGACAAAGACAACTTCATCTATATAGCAGATTCTGAAAATAATAGAATTCAGAAATTTGATAAAAATGGCAAATTTATTGCTAAATGGGGATCTACAGGAACTGCAAATGGTCAGATGGTTTATCCTTCTGGCATTGTTGTTGATAACAGAGGTTATGTTTACATTGTAGAAAGAGATAACAATAGACTGCAGTTGTTTGGGGTTTCCTCCCCGCCTGAGTCTAAGTCTGAATCAAAGTAGCAAATTAGCAAAGCTTTTTATTCGCACCAGCTCAAAGTAATTCAAGCCCTGTCCGCCTTTAAAATTCTTTATCACTGCTTTGTTTTCACTGCTGGAGGTACAATATCCGATTACATTATTGCTGTGTGTGAAAGAGGATTCAGTAAAGTATATTTAAAATAAATTGGAGAAAAAAATGAAAAGAAAAGTACTTCTATTTACCTCAGTAATTCTTCTCCTAAGCTTATCGGTCTCAGGAGAGGTGATTGTAAAAGAAATTGAAAAAAAAATTCCAACTTACTATATCGGGCCTGATGACCCAAGTCCATCTCTCTGGAATTTAAGGATTTATCCTTATCCAATGCAGACTGACATAACCCGGAAGAAGGTAATGGAAAAATACAGAGTGGTCGTAATGGAAAACGATTATATAAAACTGCTTATTCTTCCTGATGTTGGAGGAAGAATCCTTGCTGCTCTTGATAAAACAAATAACGACTTTGACTTTATCTACCACAATCATGTGATAAAACCAGGCCTTGTAGCCCTAAGAGGGGCCTGGCTTTCCGGTGGTATTGAATGGAACTTTCCTACTCTGGGACATACTGTTAACACGTTTTCCCCTGTAAAATACAAGATTCTTAAGAATTCTGATGGAAGTGTAACCTGTGTGGTCGGAACAGAAGAATGGGTGAGGAGGATGAAGTGGGAAGTGTTTATCGACCTGTTTCCTGACAAGTCTTTTTTCAAAACCAGGATAAAGCTTTTTAATAGAACGCTCACACACAACAATAGTTATTTCTGGGTAAACGCAGCAACCCACGCCTGGAAAAATACAAGAGTTGTTTTTCCTCCTGCCGAATACACTTATGCAGGCGGAAGAAGAAATCCAAGACCCTGGCCTGTCTATAACGGAAAAGATGTCTCTTGGTACAAAAATACACCCTCTGCCCATGATTATTTTTGTGGAACCCCAGGAGATTATAATGGGGCATATAATTATGAAAGAGAAAATGGAACAGCACACTATGCATCGAGATTCGAAAGTCCTGGTAAAAAGTTCTGGACCTGGGGAACTGCTAGAAGCGGCGGTATATGGGAAGATCTTCTCACCGATGAAGATGGCCAGTATATAGAAGTCCAGGCAGGAAGACTTCTTACGCAGGGAGACACATGGATTTTTGAGCCCCATCTTATGGAGCAATGGGATGAGTGGTGGTATCCAGTTAAGAAGATGCATGGATTTGTAAAAGCAAATCCTGATGCTGCTGTGAACTTTGAATTAAGAGATGAAGAAATCTTTATAGCCCTGAATACAACAAGAACATTTAAAGACGCTGAAATCAAAGTTTATTGCGGAAAAGATAAAATATTTTCAGAAAAGCTGGATGTTTCTCCTTTGGGATTTTACAGAAAAGAAATTTCACTGAAGGATAAGAGCAGAGAATATACACTTAAATTCCTGGATAAAGACGGGCGGGAAATAATTGATTATACCACGGAGAAACCGGATGTTTTGTCTCCTGAGCTTCAGCCGGATTTTTCTAGGGAAAAGAAAAATTCAGCTGAGGCAATATTTCTTCAGGGATATTATTCTCTTAAGCATTGGAACGCTGAAGGGGCTATATTCAGCTTTAAAAAAGCCCTTGAAGTCGATTCTGAATTTACTCCTGCTATGAAGTGGTTAGGAATACTTTATTATAAAACAGGAAAGACCAAGGAAGCGCTTGTCCTGTTTGAGAATGTCCTGAAAAGAAATGAGGATGACCATACTGCACGTTATTACAGGGCTCTCTCCAAGGTCAGGCTCGGAATCAGGGATCACATTTGGGAAGACCTGTATATGGTATCAAGAAGGGCAGCTTACAGGCATGTTGCACCCTATGTGCTTGCAGCTTTGGCACTAGAGCAGCAGGATTATAGAAAGGGGCGGGAATTATTAAAAGCTGCCATCAGAAATAATCCTGATGATATCAAAGCAAAGGTTTTGCTTGTTGCGGTTGAAAGACATCTTGACAATAAGAAAGAGGCAGAGGCGATTTTTAAAACGGTTTTAGAGGAGAACCCTATCGACTCTCTTGCCCTAATAGAGAAAAAACTTCTCTTTGGGAAAAGTGAGCTTGAAGTTTTAAGAGCTGATCCGGAGTATTATCTTGAAGCAGCTGCTGATTACTCTGAAATGAATCTTATAGACGATGCGATACGCGTTCTTAAGTTTTATTGCGAAAATAGCAGTACGAAAGAGTATCCTGTAGTTTACTATTATCTCGGATTCTTCAATGATAAACTTGGTCTAAACAAAGAAGCTGAGAAATACTTTAAAAAAGCCTCAGCATGCCGCCCGGATTTTGTTTTTCCATTTAGAGTTGAAACAGAGAATGTGCTCAAGCTCGCCTTAAAATATTCACCCTCTGATTGGAAAGTACATTATTATCTCGGAAATCTTCTCACGACCAAGCTGAGATGGAAAGAAGGATTTGAATGTTTTAAGAAAGCAGCAGAATTCTCTCCTGAATTTCCAGTGCTGTACAGGAATCTCGGGGAGATTTACTGGAAGAAGATAAAAGACTATGAAAAAGCAGAAAAAATGTATAAAAAGGCCGTGTCCTTTTCTTCTGAAAATTTCCGCCTTTATGTAGCTCTAGATGAGTTGTATGCCATAAACAAAAAACATTCTGAAAGATGGAATCTTTATAGAGAGGCTCCTCAAAAAATTAAAGAGAATTTCAACTATGTGCTTCAAAGAGCACAGTATTATGTGGATACAGAGAAGTATACAAAAGCGCTTGAGATATTAAGGACTCATACTTTCCTTCCATGGGAAGGCTGGACAGGAGCAAGGGAGGTATTAGTGCTTGCGCTTTTACGGAGGGCTTATTCTTATATAGAGAAAGGGAAATATAAAAATGCGATTAAAGACATTAATGCTGCTATGGAATATCCTGAAAATCTTGGGACGGGGAGGCCTCCTGATCCAGTATTTGCCAGGGAATATTATGTTATTGGGTTAAGCTATGAAAAAATGGGAGATAAAAAACTTGCAGAAAAATACTACAATAAAGTTGAAAAACAAAGAACCGGAATGCCTTCGGTGCACTCTTATTACAGGGCGCTTGCACTAAGAAAACTCGGAAGGGAAAAGGAAGCAGAGGGACTGCTCAAGGAATTAAAAGCAAGGAGCGAAAGTCTGATAGAGCAAAACAGAAGGGAAAGGCCACAGTATTATCTTTGGGCTTCCCTAGCTTGCCATGCTCTCGGGGAAAAAAGTAAGGCAAGAGAGTATCTTCAGAAAGTGACCGAAGTAGCCCCTTCTTATAGATGGGCATCTCTGTTTGCTTTTGAAAGTAAGCTTTTAGAGTAGATTTCTATTAATGTTTGACATCATTTTTTCTTTTGTATAAATTATGAAAGAGTCCAACGGAAGAAGATCAGAAAGAACTTATCCATTATAACTGAAAGAGTTATGAAGACTATAAAAATTAAAAGTCATCTTGCCGAATTAGATAATATAAGAAGCTTTTTAAAATCAAGTATTGAAGGATTTGATATTTCAGATAAAGATTATTTTAAGATCGAGCTTTCCCTGCTGGAAGTATGTGTAAATATTATAAGTTACGCTTATCCCGAGAATGAAGGGGAGATCTTGCTAAAGATATGGCAGCAAGAAGATAAGATGTTTATTGAAATTAGGGATAAGGGGATTCCTTTTGATCCAACAAAATTGGAAAAACCAGACATACATGAAGTTATACAGAATGAGAAAAAGGGCGGATTTGGAGTTTTCCTCTCCCGCGAACTAATGGACGGATTTGACTATAAGCGGGAGAACAACGAAAATGTTCTTACTGTTTATAAAATAATTTAAGAAGCTAAAGCTTCTGCTTATTTAGTATATAAGACTTTATCCTCACCCAGTTCTGCAATCCGATTATCAAGCCACTTGATTATTAAGTCTCTCCGGATAAGGACAGCTTCGATCTCTTTATCTGTTAGATATTCACCGACAGCTTCTTTAATCACTTCAGAATTCAAGGTCTTTAATTTCTCATAGAGAGCCTTTGGAATCTCATTCATTTTATATTTCTTTTCGTAAATGAGTTTTTTTGTGAATTTTTTAGAAGTTCGGAAGGAACGAGAATGATCGATGAGGATCATACGCCAATCCTCGGTTACGAGATATTGGTTTTGATGGCGGTCATCGTTGGCGATCAAGTTATCAAAAGTCCGCTGCAAATAGAGTGCTCGATTAAAGGGGAAGACTTTATAAGAAGGTTTTTTGATTTTTTTCGCGGTTATATCTCTGAGGCTTATCGCATCCTCCATGTAAAATTGACAGGAGCCCCTGTCCCCCTGAAATCTTTTCTCCACAGTGGGGGGTACCATGTTTAATCCTAAATATTTATCCAGGCGGTATGCAGCAATTTCCCATTTCCAGTTTTCCATAAAACCTTTCATCAGACCTGCTGCATTTTTCCACACAGTCCGTTGTGTGATCCCATCTTTTTCCAGGGTGAGTCTCCAGGGATTAGTGACTGCTTCTCGATCTCCCCACGGCTGCTCCTGTTTGACAACTTCTGCTGTTTTAAGGAATTCTTCCCATTTTTCTCTTTCCGCCAATTCTTCTGGAGTGAATTGGGCAATGGATAAAAATCCAAATCCCAAAACAATAATAAAAACGAAAAAAGTAAAGAGTCTTTTTTTCATTTTTCT
This sequence comes from Candidatus Aminicenantota bacterium, assembly GCA_016783445.1. Lineage (GTDB taxonomy): Bacteria > Acidobacteriota > Aminicenantia > Aminicenantales > Aminicenantaceae > JADHWO01. Next base: position 21,321 of record JADHWO010000026.1, on the reverse strand, counting down.
CTCCTCCTTTTGATAATTGAGGTTTCCCAGTTAATTTATTGAAATTATAACTTAAGAAACGACCTTAATATAGGACCTTATCTTCTCCCTTTTCTTTTATCATCTCCTCAATTTCTTTTAAAAGAAGCTCTTTGCGTGTAAGGATAGCGTTAATCTCCTTTTTTTTCAAATAGGAACCCACAGCTTCTTGTATTTTTTCAAAGTTCAGTTCCTTAACCTTTTCCACAAAAGCCCGCGGGAGTTGTTTAAAAAGCATTTCCCCTTTTATTCCTTTTTTTCCATACATAAGGTTCTTTGTGTATTTCCTACCCGAACGGAAAGCGCGGGAGTGGTCTATGAGGACCATACGCCAGTCCTTGGTGTAGAGGATATTCTGTTGTGTTCTGTCATCGTTCCCTATCAGGCTATCAAAGGCTCTTGCCAAATATTTCATTTTACTCTTGTTGTCAAGTTTTGATTTAGGGACCTTTATGTTTTGTTCCATAATTTCGAGTTCGCTGTATCCTTTATCGACCCATAACTGGAGAGAGCCTCGTTTTTTCCTGAATTTTTTCTCGACTGTGGGTGGAACCAGATATAATTCTAAAAGCTTGTCCATCTCGTAAGCCGCGATTTCATACTGCCATCCCTCGAGATGGTCCTGTTGCATGCCTTTAGGGTTTTTCCAGGCTCCTTTTATTTCCGAATCTCCCTTTTTTAAGAGGAGCCATGTAGGTTTTGTAACGCCTTCTCCTATATCTCCATGATCTATGATTTCAGCAGTTTTGAGAAATTCCTCTAATTCTTGTCTCTGGGCAATTTCAGCTTGATTAAACTGGCCGTTTGCTACATAGATTTGACTAACCAGAAAAAAAAGAAATACAGTAAAAAAAATTTTTCGCCTCATTTTTTTCTCCATATTTATGTTTTTCCCCTCAAATTTTTCTCATAATATAAATCTAATTTTAAAAAAAATCAAATCAAAAATGTATATAATTGGAGAAGAAAAATCTTTGGCTGTGATGCTTTAGTACGGGTATTTGGGAATGTCTTAGCTTCCGTTTAGATTTTTTACGCCATTCCTTCATCGCTCTTTTCGGCACCTCCGTAACTCGCTGAGCTCAGACATACTCAGTGTCCAGCTTCGCCGGATTCCCTCAAAGAGCAATTCAGGAAGGCTAAATCTTTAAGGTCGCTTCTTCCATCCCCAAATACCCTTATGATTGATTTGTCCTTCATCGTGGGAAAAAAGATGTTTTTTATTTGAGATTTTGATTGACAGGATTTTCTTTAATATTATAAATTTTCTTTTACACTAAAGAAAAAAATCGACTTTATAGAATTGAATTCTAGCTCTTTTTTATAATTATAAGTTAAAGACAGAGGAATATAAAATGAAAGTAACGTTAATTTTACTATGTATCTTTATCCTATTATTTTTTTTATTTTCTTGTTCACCCACAAGGACTTCACCAACAATTCGATTCCCTTACGATTGGATAGGACCGCCGGGATTTGGCGGAAACATTGACAAGCAAGACTTTGTCGAACCTTCTGGAATCTGTTTTCACCCTCTAAGGAAAACTCTTTTTGTAGTGAGTGACGAGGGAGAGATTGCTGAGATAGAGACAGATGGAACGCCTGTGTTTAACTTGAAGATTCCGGGTGATTTGGAGGATGTCACAGTTCATCCTGAAACAGGATTTTTATATTTAGTAAGAGAGGGGGAGGATGTTATACTGGAGTTTGACCCGGATAAGAAAGAAGTTACGCGAGAATTTCCCATCAATAGAGAATATCAGGGGGATCCCAACTTTCTTAAAAAGAAGGTCGATGAATATGATAATGGTGTTGAATCCATTGCTTTTATCCTAGCTCCAGAACATCCTGAAGGTGGAACGTTTTATATGGGAAATCAATGGGACCCTTCTTGCATTATGGAAGTTCTGGTTCCTTTAAAGTCAAGCAAAGCAAAAACAGCCGAAGCCCGGATTATCCGTGTTTTACCTTTTATAATAAATGATCCGGCAGCAATATTTTATGATTCTAAAACAGGTCTCTTAAATGTAGTCAGTGATGCGGATAACATCCTTGTAGAGCTCACCCTGGATGGGAAATTTATCAAAGAATATGCTTTTCCCGGTGATGAGCAGGAGGGACTTGCCAGGGATGATGAAGGTTATCTATATATTGCCCAGGATTTAGGGGGAATCATCAAAATCAAAGACCTTCGGTAGCTGTATTACAGTTTTCGATTCTCTCCATTTGGGACTTTTGATGTGTTGACTCTTTTTGGCCTATGTATTGTTAATATAACTTATTTTTCTATTTACACTGACTAAATCTATTCAACTGGATACGTGGTTCTTTGAGCCGAGAGCTTTTTATGCTCTTTTGCAATTAGAACACCGAGGAATATCCAGATCAAAACAAGAACAATATTAACCATAGCAAAGTTTTCGACTTTAAAAGCAAGAAATGTTACGCCCAAGAAAACAAGCGCGGCTGATAACACATCTCCTGACCGGTGGAAAAATGTTTTTGTAACGGCCTGGGCTTTGTATTTTTCTTCTCTGGTAGTTATGAGAAACAAAGAGTGCCGCGTGGTATTCATGAGCGAATAATCCATGCCATTTTCTAAGGCTTTAACCCATTTCACTAACAACAAGACTGCTCCAAAACTTATGAAGAAATATCCTCCGAGTGCGAGTGCAGGGAGGATAAAAATTGCCACCCTGACTCCAAACCATTTAAAAATTCGGGATACAACAAGTAACTGGACGAACATAGCAAAGAGGTTCATGATGTTGTAAAAACTAGCATAGTATGTCGTTAATAATTGTCCATAATCAAGACCTCCTGCTGTCCCAGTTTCTATAGCTTTAGCAGCAGTGCTTTTGAATATTGTGTCTAGCATATATACGCCATTTGTGTTTACCCAATTGAGCACTAGTACAAAAAAGGCAAGGTAGAGAAGATATCGACTCTTAAAAACCAGGCGAAACGCTCCTTCCTTTCCAAGAGGCTTTTCCTGTTCTTCTTTTTTTGGTTCTTCTTCTTGTTTGGCTTTAGCTGCTTTATGCTCAGTTCTTTTAACTTCTCTTTTATGAGTAATCCAGGTTATTAAAATACAAGTTCCCAGGAAAGCTGCTGAAACTAACATCAGTTGAAAGTTACCTAAAGAAACTGTGAGCCATTTTGTTATTATCCCTCCAGCGTAACCTCCGAATGTTGCTCCAAAAGCAATTATAGGGAAGAGACGTTTCCCCTCTTCCTCGGTATATAGGTCGTTGGCAAAGCCCCAGAATTGGGCCACAACTATCAAGTTAAAGATACCTGCCCAGATATAAAAGATTATACCCATAGCACCGGATCCAACACCGGAGAGATGTAAAATATAAAATATTCCCAAATTGGAAATGAAAAATAAAGTTACCAATGTGATCAATTTCTGACGAGGAGACCTGGAAGCGATCCTGCTGAATATTTTAACTACAAATATAAGTAAAACTGCTGCAGCTGCCGAGAGATAAAGCTTAAATTCAGCTGAAAATTTAGCCATTATTAAAGCATCTCTTACAGGTTTTATGATGTAGTAGGCTAAAAAGAGCAAAAACGCGTTTAGCATTAAAAGAAAAGCTGTAAGACCTTCGCCGGGGCGAATAACAGTGAAAATCCTGAGAATTTTATATAAAATTCCGTGCGATTCTGTTTCAATTCCCGTTGATACTTTAGTTTTATTACTTTTCATAAATCCCCCCCCCTAATATTTTTTTTGAATGAATTTTCTAAGAATATTTTTTCCCTTTCTAAATAAGACTTAAACCTTTCTAAAAATAGAGATGAATTAGGAGTAACCACTTTTTAGTTTAGAATGCTTCAGGTTTGTGAGAACTATATTGAAATTAAAGTTGGAAGTCAACCACAAAACAGTAGATATAACCTTTTCTTTTTCCACTGTTTCTGTGAATAAGTTTGTTGAAAAACATACAGTTTCTTTTTTAAAAAATTGATTTAATTAAAATTATGAGAAATTGCACAATTTTTGGTCACGTAATTTTTGCTGACTTTTGGTGTTTATAAGTGAAGGGAAATCTTGCTGTTTTTTAACGATAAACGTGGAATATTTTAAGAAAAAAGGACGGATTCTTCTCCTTTTTCAGCAATCAATTTTTTAATCTTTTTTATGATGATTTTTTTTCGTTTCAGCAGAGCATCTATTTCATCTTTATTTAGATATTTTTTTACCTTGTTTTTAATCACTTTATCTTTCAGGTTCAATAAGTTTTGATAAAGTTTTTTCGAACAACGAGTGATTTCACATTCTGATATAAGTTCTGTATAAGGAGCAAAAGCTTCACCCAAATCAATCCTCCATACTTTCCAGTCTTTTTTATGTTCAATTAAAATATCATCTAAGCCGCCTTTATGTTTGCATAAAGAATAAGAGTAAGTTAGATTATCAAAAACATTCAGATCTTCCATTGTATTGTAAAAACTTTCAGGATCTGGAGGCTCTATCTTTTTTATTCTTCGATCGCCTTCCATTATAAATTCTTCGATTGTTGTCTGGATGGAGCACTTTCTACCTTCATATTTTATTTCCACGGTAGGGGGAACTAGATTGAGATCAAGGAGTTTATCCAGCTCATAAGCAGCAATGCCATATTTATAGCTGTCAGGAGCGCGGTGTGGCCTTGAGTTATCAAGGAGCCTAAGGAATCCTCCTCGTTTCATTTTTCCATCATCCAGGTTTACTAAGTACGCTTCTGTTCGCCTTCCTACTAGTCTTTTATCAGGACCAATCTTAGCGGTTTTTAAATACTCCTCAAGCTCTTTTTGTTTAACATTTTCTTGACTGGCTGTTAATGGTTTGCAAAAAAACCAAATAGAAAAAATTAGGAATATACTAAAAAAGCCGGTTAAAATATTCTTAATTATTTTCATTTAATCCCCCTATGCATTATTTTTTTCTTGGCAATCAGCCAACTTCTTTTATTTAGTTGGACTTCCGTAAATCCATGTTCTATTGATAAAATTTTACTCTGAAACTGAATTTTATTTTGAGATTCGTTTGTCTTATTAGAGTCTCCAAACCATAATACTCTAAATTTTTTCCCGTACTCTTCTATAATTAATGCGCTCATACGTCCATAAGGACCATATGCCCTTGATATATTTGTGTCGATTATCCAAACTCTATCATTAAACCTTTTCATGCTTTCCTCGTCCTTTCTTCTCATTGGAGTATGAGCGGTTACTATGTGGTGAGCCTTAAGATTATTGAGGATTCTTGTTACATTTTCTTTAAAATATTCTTCGGGCATTGTGGCTAAACCCCGATACCAGAGTGGACCATCAGATATACGGAAATATCTAATTTGATTTTCGGGGATTTTTCCCTTAAACATTGAATTCATAACTGCCCATCTCTGGTCTTCTAACTCAAAACGCAGGCAGTTATTTATATCTTTTAACTTCTCAGTTGAGAATTCTTCACTTATTCCTCCATGGACGAATATTATATCGTTTATTTTAATCACCGCATTGTGTTGAAGAATCCATTTACCGTATTTTTTATTAAAATTTTTACTATAATTTCTTCGAGCCGGATGATTATAGCTACCAACAACATCTCTGAGAATTTTTTTCCATTCCTCCTCAAAATTGTAATCTGTGGAAGAATCCGAGTTTGTTTTTTTAGAGGGATTTTTTCCCTTTTCTTTTCTGAATTTTTTTTCCTGCTTTTTTCTAAAATCGTCAGTAAGAAATGTTTTGAATTGCTCTGGGATAACATAACCAGGAAAATCAAGAGCCAAATCTGCTATATTGTATTCTTCGTGATTTCCGATCAGGGCGTGAACTTTTCCCCCGGCCTCTTCGGCTTCTTTCTCCAGTCTCATCAGCAGGTCAAAGATTTTCTTGGCATCAGGACCTCTATCCATCACATCACCAATTTGGACGAGATGAGTTTTTCCTCCTATCCAGCGATTGTTTTTATCAATTAATTTTGTGCCTTTGAGGATTGTTATAAAATTCTCGTAATCTCCGTGTAAATCACCCACAGCGACAATTTTTTCAACATCTGTCCATATACACTGTATGTCAGCTCCATAAAAATAGGGAAGCAGAACAAGAATAAAAACAGTGGAGATTAATATTTTTTTTAATTTTCTCATCAGGAGTTTTTTAGGATAAATCTTCATGGCTTTTTAATCAAAGTGGTTTCTTCTATTATTCTCTTTTTCAGAATTTGCTTTTGTCGAATTTTAGTTTGCTATTATTCTCTAATTATATAGTAAGTTTATGGGAGCTAATGTCAAGGTTTAAGAAGTGATTTATCCAAACAATCTTGTTTTTTTGCTGTTAAACTTGACTATTTCCTCATTAATTGTTATTTTTCAAGCCACTAAAGGGAACAAATCATTATGAAATGTCCGAAGTGTCATTTTGACAATCCTGAAGACAGCCAATTTTGCATGAAATGTGGCACACAAATTATTACCCCGGGTGAAGGCCCTTCTCCTCATACAAATACTCTCCATATACCGCTCATGGAATTAACCATTGGGAGCACCTTTGCAGGCAGATATCAGGTTGTTGAAGAGCTGGGAAGAGGAGGTATGGGCAGAGTTTACAAAGTATTCGATAAAGAAATTAAAGAAACAATTGCTTTAAAACTCTTAAATCCAATTATTGCATCAGACGAGAAGATGATTGAGCGTTTCCGCAACGAACTGAAACTGTCTCGAAAGATCTCTCATAAAAATATCTGCCGCATGTATCATTTTGGTGAGGAGGGAGGAACATATTATATCACTATGGAATATGTGCCAGGAGAAGACTTAAAAAGCTTGATTAGAAGAATTGGGCAATTTACTGTGGGGAAAGCTGTAAGCATAGCAAAACAATCGTACGAGGGACTTGCTGAAGCTCACAAATTGGGAGTTATACATAGAGATTTGAAGCCACATAACATCATGATCGATAAAGAGGGGAATGTGCGGATTATGGATTTTGGAATTGCACGCTTCCAAGAATCACAAGGGATAACAGATACGGGAACGATGATGGGAACACCAGAATACATGTCTCCTGAGCAAGTGGAAGGAGAGGAAGTTGACCAGCGTTCAGATATTTATTCGTCGGGAGTGATCCTTTATGAAATGCTGACCGGCGGAGTTCCTTTTGAAGGTAATACTCCCCTGAGTGTTGCTGTGAAGCATAAGACAGAGCTTCCCCGAGAACCTCGAGAATTTAATGCTCAGATTCCTGATGCACTCAATCAGATGATACTGAGATGTATGGAAAAGAAAAAAGACAAAAGGTATCAGCGGACAGAGGAGATACTTTCTGAACTGACAAAGATAGAGAAGGACATTCCAACAAAAGAAATGATTCTTGAAGGACAAAAGTCAGCTTTTAAATCTTTTCTGAGGAAATTAAAAGAAAGAAAAATCCTGGAAACATTAGCAGCTTTTATTGGCGGCGGCTGGCTGGTTTTGGAGTTTATTATTCATCTGTTAATCCATGAATATAAATTTCCTCCAATCACTAGAGATATTGCCCTGGGAGTTATTATTATTTCTATGATTTGTACTGTAACTTGGCGTTGGTTCCGCAGGGAAGAAATAAAAAGCAGAAAAGTACGTTTATTATCTAAAATAAAGTTTAAATGGGTAGCTGCATTCATTTTAATCGGTATTGTCTTTTTCGGGGGATACCGTTTATGGAAAGGTTTAATTCAACCGGATTCCAATTATGAGGATTTTATATTACTGCAGGTAGATATAGATGATCCAGAGAAGGTCCAGAAAAATCTTATTGAATATTTGCTCCTTCGCTCTTTAGAAGCATCAACTGATTCGAGGATTCTTGTTCAGGAAGACTATACGGCTTATAAAAGGACAACTGAATCTAAGGATATAAAACCTGCTAAACCCTTCATTGCTATTTATACGGATGTTTATTCCAATGTAACAGGGTTTGAAGGATTTGATGTTTCACTTGAGATGAATAATAAAGGGAAAACGTTCAAGCAAAAGTTCGAATGTAAAGGCCATTACGATTTGATATCAAATAAAATTGAAGAGATGCTTTTGTTCATGTCAAATGGTTCAGATGGGAAAATAGGAAAAATTGAAGGAGATAAGACTTTTTCTCAAATATGCACTGGAAACTGGGAAGCCCTAAGTCATTTCTTGAAAGGAGAGGAAGCTCGGAAAGAGCTAGACCATGATAAAGCAATTCCTGAATATGAAGATGCCATTAATTATGACCAAGGATTTAGCCTGGCTTATTTAAAACTTGCCGACATTTCGCTTTTTGGAGGATATAGAGAAAAAGCAACTAATAGCCTTCAGAAGGCTCTTAAGAGAAAGAATAAACTCATAGGATATGATTTGCTGAGGTGTGAAGCATTAATGGCTCGTCTGAACTTCAATACTAGTAAAGAGCGTGAATATATCATGCAGCTGATTGAAGCATTTCCTTTAAATAAAGAATACCATTATGAATTGGCAGAGTCCTATTTTAGCAATGCTTTTGCGGATGAAGCAGTTAAGCATTACAAAAAGACCCTAGATTTAGATCCTGACTTTGCTCGAGCCCATAATCATATTGGAATGTGTTATGCATGGATTGGAGACCATAAAAAAGCAGAGGAGCATTTTAAAAAATATGTTGATTTAGATCATAGTGCAAATTCTTTTGATAGTTTAGCTTGTGGATATATGTTTGCAGGTAAATATGATGAAGGCATAAAAGCAGCTAATATGGGAAAAGAACTTGATTCAAACCTCCAATGGCTGTATGGGAATCTTGCGAGAAATTTTATTCAAAAGGGATTTCTAACTAAAGCCATTGATAAAATTAAAGAACAAGTCGCAGTTATTGAAAAAAAAGAGCATATAACAGCTACTGATAGAGAAGAATCTAAGCTAAATGCTTTTTTTTATTCTGTATTTATTGAGTTCTTAAGAGGAAATCTTGAAAAGTCGGCTCATGAATTAAGACCTCTCAGAGAATTTTTTTCGAATGCCCGGTATAAAATCTATGTTGATGACTCTTCTAATTTACCATTTTGGTTTACAGGTGTTCTCGCCTTTGAGCAGAAAGATTTAAGTACACTAAGGGATATGACAAAGTGGATAGAGAAAAAATTTGCTAATTATAAAGATAAGAATAAACTTGAAGTAAATGCAAGAAACTATCATCCCATCCACAAATTCTATATCCATTTAAAAATACTTGAAGCATATTTAACAAATGATGAGAATGAAACTTTAAGATATATCGAAGAGGGGAAGAGGATAAAAGAGAAATTGGGTTATTGGACTTCAATGTTTAATCTTTCGTACTTTTATGATGAATATGCAAAAATTCTTATTAAACTGAACAGGACAAATCAGGCCTTGGAATTATTAAATGAAGCGATTGAATACAACCCCAATTATGCTTCATCTCACATAAACCTGGCTAAAATCCATCTTAAAAACAACAATTTTGAAGAAGCACAAAAGGAGTATCAATCAGCCCAAGAGCTATTATTGAATGCAGACAAAGATTTCATTTTAGTCAAGGAAGTTGAAAAAATTGGAGAAGAGCTTTTGTCCATTAGTATTTCAGATTAAAGCTATATGATTTTTTGACATAGAATTTCTCCTGTGCTATAAGTTTCTTGACACTGGAATAAAGAGGTCTTTTTAGGTTTATTTGCTCAGCAGAGAGGTAAAATCCTGTCTCTTTACATCTTAAGTTCAATAATGTAATCTTAATTTAAAAGGAGAGAGGGATGGAAAGAAGAAAATCTCCAAGAGTCCCAATTGATGTAGAGTTTCAGCTCTGGAAGGATGATAAGATTGAGAAAAAGTCCAAAGGAGTGATTAAAAATATCAATCTTGAAGGGATGTGTATTGAGACGGATCTTTCCTCTCCTGTAGGAACTGATTTGGTGTTCAGCCTTGATGCGCCTCGTGAGTTTAAATTTAATATATATGGAAAAATTGTCTGGCAGGAGAAAAGCGGAGATATTATTAAATATGGGACACAATTTACAAGACTGGATGTTACAAAAAAGCCAGATCTTTATAAATTTATCCTTGTCACAATGTGCCTGAACGGGGAAAAGAAATAGCCATATTAAATATCCCCATCATTTTTAAGCCATCCGTTTTTGGAAAAAATAAGCCCGCATTATTAACTTTAAGTAAAACTTTAATTTTTTAATCCATATTTTTTTTACAAGTATCTGCTCCCTTCTTGAAAAAACACTTTTTGTATAAGTTCAATGAAAAATTCCTTTAACTTAAAGTGAGGGCTCTTAAATCAAAATGTTTTAGCGTAACTCTTAATAAATAATGGATTGACTTTAGATTTTTCTTTTGATAAAAGCTAAAGAGAAAGCTGAATAATATTAGCTTCTACCCTGGAAGAGAAATAAATATTTTAAGAGGGAAATGAAATGGAAATAAATGCTAGAGAAAAAGCGGATGTCATTATATTTGACATTGACGGAGAAATCAGAAGATCCGATATAACCGACATCACCCTGCACCAACTTGTTAAAGACCAGCTCGAAGGAGGTAAAAAGAACATACTCCTCAATTTTGAGAATGTTGAGTTCATTGATAGTTTTGGAGTAGGGGAGATTTTAGCAAGTTATATTTCCACGAACAATTTAGGGGGAAAGCTGAAGATCGCAAAGATATCAAAAAAACTTTACCTCGTTTTTCAAGTCACAATGCTCACCAAGGTTCTTGAAATATTTGATGAAGAAGAAATGGCATTAGATAGCTTTTTTAAAGAGTAGTCCTCGTCTTAACCTTCTTTTTGCAGAGCCGCTTAATGGCAAAAAATCGACTGCACAAAATTATCTCTCGTGTTGTAGAGATAAGGCCAGGCGAGGAAATCATTGTTCTTCTCCTCTTTTTCAATTTTTTCTTAATAACTGCTCCCTACTGGGTAATTAAACCTCTTAGAGATTCTCTTATTTTAAATAAGCTCGGGTTTCAAAGCCTTCCCTGGGCCTATCTATTAACTGCCGTCGTAATAGGATTTGTTGTTGAATTTCATACCAAGCTTCAAATCAATATTCCCAGACGTCTTTTAATTATATTAAGCCTCCTTTTTTTCATTTTTACCTGTCTTCTTTTCTGGGTGCTTCTTCCACGTGAGTGGAAATGGTTGCCTCTTGCTTTTTGGGTTTGGGCAAATATTTTTATTATAGTCCTCGGAACGCAATTCTGGCTCACAGTAAATGATATCTTCAATCCAAGAGAAGCAAAAAGAATGATTGGATTCTTTACGAGCGGAGGAATATTAGGAGGCATTATAGGAGCAATGACGACTGGATTTTTAGCAAAGACTATAGGTTCTAATAGTCTTCTCTTTGTTGCTTCTGGATTACTTGTTGCCTGTATTTTTGTCGTAAATTATATATTTATATGGCAGAGAAAAGAACAATCTGCCACTGAAAAAGCAGAAAAAAAGGAAAAAGAGGAAAAAAAGAGACTGCAAAAAGTTGGCCTTAAAGATTGCTTTGATACAGTAAGAAAAGACAATTATTTGAGGCTGATGGGGGGAATAGTCGCAATAACATTGATTGTTTCGACCTTTATTGATTTTCAGTTTAAAGGAGTAGTCCAGATCATGGGCCTTGCCGGAGATAAACTTACAGGTTTTTTTGGAGATTTTTATACAGTATTGTTGGTTTTTTCTTTTTTGCTTTCACTTTTAATGACAAGCAATCTTATTAAACGATTTGGTATTCGTTTAACCCTGTTGCTTTATCCTCTAGTATTACTCCTTTGTTCTGTGGGAATTGCTGCTTCGCCGATTCTTATTTTTGCCATTGTCATCAAAGGCAGCGATAAAAGCCTTTCTTTTTCACTTAACCAATCTGTCCGGGAACTTCTTTTTATTCCAATTTCACCAGAGCATAAGGACAGGGCAAAGCCATTTATTGACATGTTCATCAACAGATTTGCAAAAGGCATTGCAGCATGTATTCTTCTATTATTCATGCTCTTTATTGATGATATCAGATACGTGAGCCTTATTTCTGCTGTTTTTATTTTAGCGTGGATTTTTCTTAATCTGAAAGTAAGTAAAGAATATACTAATACCATCAAGCAGAAATTAGAAGTAAAATGGGAAAGAGCAGATAGAGAAGTGGCTGAAAAAATGGATTTAGATTATACAAAATTAATCTTTGACACCATAGAGAGCAAGAATCGAAGTGCAGTCTTACATGCCATGCATCTTTTTGATTTGATAAAGCAGGATAAGCTCACTCCTGAAATAAAAAAATTAATCTCGTACAAATCAGATGAAGTAAGAGCTTCTTCCTTAGCAGGTCTTTTTGGGTCAGAGGATACAACAATACTTCCTGATACGGATGATTATATTGATGAAGAAGTTCTGGGAAAAGAGATTGAAGAAATAATGTCCCTTGATGTTTATCAGGATGTGATGAAGAGCTATATTGAGAAAACATTGAGCGATAAGAGCATGGATTCAGAGACGGCAAAAATGGAACTTGCTAAAGCCATAGGATTGATGGATTTTCATTCTCCTCTTGCCCAAAGGCTTGAAGAACTTCTCCAGGATGAATCGCCAGAAGTAGCCAAGTATGCTCTTGAGAGTGCTGCAAAAATAAAGAAAAAGGAATATGTTCCTGCATTAATCAAGAAGCTGTTAAGCCCAATAACCAGGGAAGATGCCAGTGCAGCCCTTGAAAAATACGGGCACAAAGTTGTGGGAACTCTTGCCGATTATTTAGCAGATACTGATGAGGATATTGAATTGAGGAAAGGTGTGTCTTCAGTTTTAGCGCGCATTGGAACGCAAGATGCTGCAGATTTCTTGTCCTGGGAGTTAGCAGAAGGCAAAGGCGATATGGATAATGAACTCATCGATGCCCTGGACAGGATCCGGTCTGGAAAGTCTGATATTCAATTCCAAAAAGGAGTTATTGAAGCTAATATAAGTGAAGAAATTAAAAGCTATTGTCAGATTTTTATCGAACTCTTCAATTTAAAAACTAAAGGGAAAAAAGAAGAGGAAGAGGAAAACCTGAAAAGGAATTTAACCAATTCCATGATGAATGTTTTTAAGCTGCTGGGGCTTATATATTCATATGAAGATATCACTAAAGCCTACCAGAATATAAAAACCGGAACTAAAAATTCAGTGGCTTATGCAATCGAGCTTCTTGATAATATTTTGGAGAAAGAAATGAGAGACATAGTCTTTCCTGTTGTTGAAGACCTTCCGCCAGAGGAAAGAGTAAAAAGATGTCTTGACCTTCTTAAGAATTCCTCTAATCTTTAGACAATTTATATGGCTAAGAATCGAGTTCACAAACTTCTATCACGCTTTGTTGATGTTAGACCAGAAGAGACCTCAACCTCTGTTCTTATGTTTTTTTATTTTTTCCTGATCACTTCTTCAGCTTGGGTCATAAAACCTGTGAAGATTTCTCTTTTCCTGGATAAGCTTTCGTTTAAGGAACTTCCCTATGCCTATTTTTTGACAGCACTTTTGATCGGTTTTGTGGTTACTTTGAACACCAGATTGATACATGTCATGAAGAGGCATGTTTATATATCTCTCAGTCTGACATTTTTTATTTCTAACCTGTTTATTTTCTGGATGCTATTTAAACTTCAATGGCAGTGGCTTCCTATGATCTACTGGCTCTGGGCAGAAATATTCACAATAACTTCAGTCACTCAATTCTGGATTTTAATCAATGATATTTATACTCCGCGCCAAGCCAAAAGACTGATTGGTTTTTTAGTCAGCGGGGGACTTTTAGGTGGAGTTGCAGGCTCTCTTCTTGCTTCTTTTCTGGTTAAAATCGTCAAAACCGAAAACCTTCTTTTGATTGCTCCACTAATGCTTGGCATTTGCCTTGTGATAGTCAATCTTGCTCCTCGGTTGTTTAAGAAAGAAAAAAAAGAAGAGGCTGAAGTCTCAGAAAAGAAGAAAAAGCCGAGAATTAAATACACTGAGAGTTTCCGTTTAGTAAGAAAAAACCGGCATTTGTTGTTCCTGAGTGGGATTATGATTGCAGCTATTGTTGTTACAACTACAATTGATTTTCAGTTCAATTCTGTGGTTGAAAATCACTTCAGTAAATTTGATAATCCTAAGGACTCCATGACCTCTTTTCTAGCAACTTTTTTTGCTATATTGCTTGTTTTTTCTTATTTGCTACATGTTTTTTGTACGAGCCGTATTTTAAGAAATTTTGGCATCCGTGCCGCTCTTTTGATTGCCCCTTTCTTTTTATTGATAGGATCAGCAGCAATTTTTATAGTTGCTACACCTGCGTTGATTTCCTGGGCTGTTTTAATGAAAGGTACTGATAAAAGTTTGGCTCATTCACTCAACCAATCTGTCAGGGAACTTCTGTATATCCCGATATCTCCTGAGATTAAGTACAAAGCTAAGGTATTCATCGATATGTTTGTGAATAAGCTTGCGAAAGGATTAGCAGCAATTCTCCTTATTTTATTTGTTTCATTTTCCCATTTTTCTATCGAGAATATCGAGAAAATTCGTTTTATCAGTATTTTGGCAGTTGTTTTTATTTTTATATGGATACTTTTAAATCTTCAGATAACCAGAGAATATGTAAATATAGTAAAAAGGAATCTGAAGATTAAGTGGCAGGATGCAGATAAGTTAATCGGAGAAAAGATTGATATAGATATGACAAAACTGGTTTTTGACACTCTTGAGAGTAAAAAAAGAAGTTCGGTTTTATATGCTATGAATCTTTTTGACTTAGTTAAAAAAGAGAAAATGAGCCCTGAGCTTAAGAAAATAATCTCGTATAAATCTAATGAAATAAGAGCGAGCTCTTTGGATTCCCTTTTAGAATTGGATGGAGAGGTCCTGATCCCGGAAATGGAGGACTCTCTCGAAGAAGAGAGCCTGGACGCCCAGGTAAAGGAAATCATGGCCCTCGATGTTTATCAGGAACTGATGAATGAGCAGATCGGGAAAATCCTCAGAAAAAAAGACACAGAGGAAGTTGTGTCCAGGATGGAGGCAGCCAAAATTATGGGAAGGATGGCGCCAACCCTCTCTCTCATTCATAATCTTGGAAAACTTCTCAGAGATGAATCTCCAGAAGTAGTCAGTTATGCTGTTGAAAGTGCAGGGAAGCTAAAAAGGAGGGAGTTAGTCCCTTATATCATTCAACATTTGAGTAATCCTTCTATCAAACAAGTCGCTAACAAAGCTTTAACAGGATACGGGATTAAGATTATAGGGACATTAAAAGATTATTTGAGTGACCCTGAAGAAGATATAAAAATGAGAAAGGCTATCCCGGACATCCTGGCCCAAATAGGCTCTCAAAGAACTGCAGACATATTGGCTCTAGAATTAAAAAAGGAAAACAAGGATGTGGAAATTGATACTATTGATGCCATGTGTAAGCTGAGAAAAAAAGACCCGCAAATTCGTTTCCCCGAGAAAATAGTGTTAACTGAGGCAAAGCTCAAAATAAAAGAATGTTACCTGATAATGATGGAAATATATTCCTTAATAAGCGATAAAAATAAAGAATTTTTAGCTAAAGATTTAGAGAATAATTTAGCTCGCTCGCTGAAACAAGTCTTTGATTTAATGAGTCTTATTTACTCACAGGAAGACATTGTTACAGCTTATCAGAATATTTGTGATGGAACGAAAAAATCAATCGATTACTCTATTGAACTTCTTGACAACATAATAAAGAGAGAAATTATGGAAGTTCTCCTTCCCTTGATAGATGATATTCCTCTGGAAGACAAGGTTAAAAAAGGTAAAAAACTGCTTAAGTCGCTGGAAAAAGTTGAATTTGCTTGAATTTTTTTTCCTCTTGAGATTATAATTAGAACAACTTATTCAAATGCCTAAACTATTCGTTTATTCAAAAAAGGGAGAGGAGAATATTATCCCTCTTAAAGACAAAAGGATATCTATGGGCAGGTCTGAAGACAATGACATCCCCGTCCTTGATCCGTTCTGCTCAGGGCATCATGCCTTCATTTATCCTTCAGAAAAGGGTTATGTTGTTAGGGATAATGGCAGCAAGAACGGAACCTTCCTGAACGGTAAAAAAATTCAAGCCGAGACTAAACTCGAAAGAGGAGATGAAGTCCTGATCGGTTCAACAAGAATTATTTTTGATAAGGGTCTTTCAACAAATGTAGAAGTGATGGAGGCTCCATCCACTTCGGTAAATGTAAATACCATAATTCATGTTGAAGAGGTTCTGAAGAAGAGTGATATTGATACAACGATGAAAGCCACTTTTGCTACAGCTGAAATGGAAAAGGTTAAATCTGAACATAAAGCAATTTCTATTATAAGTGAGGTGAGCAAAGCTCTTATTCTTCATAAGCCTATAAATGAGCTTTTAGATAACATTATGGACCTTATTTGCGAGAATCTACCTATGGACAGAGGGATTTTGATGCTCAAAGAAGGCAATCCTCCTCAATTCATTCCTAAAGTGGTTCGCATCAATAATGATAGCCTTAAGGATAGAAAAATTCAGGTGAGCCAGAGTATTATCAATATGGCTGTTAGTAAGAATTCGTCAGTCCTTACATCTGATGCCCAGGCTGACACTCGGTTTAAAGCACAGGAAAGCATTCTTAAGTTCAACATTCATTCTGCGATGTGCGTCCCTTTATGGAATAACAAGGACATCATAGGAATTATCTACTCAGACCGAATATCTCAACTGGAGCAGTTTTCAGATGATGATTTAAAACTGCTAACCCTTTTATCCAATTTGGCTGCGGTCAAGATTGAAAATGCAAAGTTAATTGTGCAATCGATTGAAAAAGAAAAGATGGAAAAAGAGCTTGATTTGGCAGCCAAGATTCAAGAAGATTTTCTTCCTAAGGAAAGTCCTGAATCCAAAAATTTTGAGATTGTTGGCTCAAACATCCCCTGTTATCAGGTGGGCGGGGATTATTATGATTTTATCACCATAGATCCTTCCCGCCTTGGTGTTGTCGTTGCGGATGTTTCTGGAAAAGGAGTTGGTGCTTCCCTCCTTATGGCATCCTTAAGGGCAGCTCTTCATTCAGAGCTTTACCCCAAATATAAAATTGAGGAAATGGCCGCTAAACTTAATAATTTTGTTCACCGAAGTTCTTCTCCAAATAGTTTTATTACTTTTTTCTACTGTGAGCTCAATAATAAGACTGGCGAATTTAAATATATCAATGCAGGCCATAATCCACCTCTTGTTATCGACAAAAAAGGAAAGATCCAGCGTTTAGAGAGCTGCGGGTTATGCCTGGGTATGTTTCCTTCCACTTCATATGAAGCAAGCAAAGTCACATTAGATGTAGGTGATAATGCGATTCTTTTTACAGATGGGATCACCGAAAGCCGTAATAAAGATAATAAAGAATTTGATGAAGAAAGACTGATAAAACTGATTCAAAAACATTCTAAATTATCTGCCAAAAAGCTTCTGGAAAAAATCAACGAAGAAGTTGATTCGTTCATTTCTGGAGCTGAACGAATGGATGATATGACTATTGTCATCATCCAAAGAGTCTCTTAGGATTTCCTTTTTGGAAAAAAATTCTGATTTTTAAGATTAACAGATTTCCACGAAGGTAGAGATATACCCCCGTTGAGTAGTGAGCCAAATACCCGATGTTCCCTTTGTATGGATGAGGGCGATGTCAAAAATAGTTACTGTGACAGCGGCCAGTCATCATCTTGGAGGACGTTGGACGATAAGTGGAGGATCGTCGGTCCAGATCGCTTTTGCTATCATGTCTTTATCTTTAATTTTTCCCTCAGTAAAAACAGCAACAGAATATTCATAGTGTCCAAATCGTGTACCTTTTTCATTTGGGACTACAGCTTCTATGTTTTCTCCTTCAATTGATTGGTAACGTCCTTTATCGAGAGGTGAATCCCAACCAATATGAATGGAAAAAGGACATCTTTTTTCACATTCCCATACAATAGTATCCCCTGGGTAAACCCGAAGAAAACCATTTTTATAATCAATGTTTCCTTCTTCGTCAACTTTGATTATTACAGTGTGGTTTTTAGGTTTAAGGACTGCGCCTTTTTTCATATTATCTCCTTTCCCTTCCTTTTCCCCAGAAAGTCGGGCGACAAAGGTAGGTTTATTTATTTTAGCGTTTGGCTGTATTTTCTTTTGTCATTTATTTATATCGTCTGAATTAAGTTCAGACGATATCTCTCATTCGGTTAATTGTTGGTAGCGGGGATCTGCACGCAGCCCAGAAAGATCAGGATGATTACGAATTGCTTCCATAGAGCCGCCACGTTCGATATATTCTTGAAGGGCTTGAATTGCCTGGTCGCGTTGATTGACAATTTCTAAGACCAGGACGTAATCGAATAGAATCGGTACATCACTTGGCGCCATTTTTCGAGCCTTGGAGATCTCAGCCAGCGCATTTTTATGGTCTCTTGCTTTTGCGTAGTTGACAGCTAGACTTGAATGAAGCAAAGCATCTCTAGGATTAATTTCCAGTTCTTTTTCAGCTAATTGGATGGCATGTTGATAGGCTTCTTGGGCTTTTTCCTGAAGTCCAGGTGTGTATCGATAAGAATCAGCCAAGTTCGCCCAAATTACATAATCATTCTCTCCCAATGCAATCGCCTCTTCATACATAGCCATGGCGTCAGCATAGAGGCCATGAGTAAAGTAATTAAAACCCATATTAGAGTAAGCAGCTGAATTAGGTTTAATAGCGATGGATTTTTCGAACATAGTCATCGCCAAATCATTTTTACCCAATTGATGGTAGACTGCAATCAGGTTATTATAATCGAGAATATTTTCTGTCATTAATTCGGTCGAGCGGCGGTACATTTTTTCTGCCTCAGTGTTACGGCCTTGGTAATAATAAAAATAGCCTAATAAGCTGTATCCTTTCCAGTAACTTGGCTTCAAATTAATAACTTTTTTATATGTCGCTTCTGCATTTTTTTCTCTTCCGAGATTTTCATAGGCCTCAGCTAATTCTCGCAGAGCACCAAAGTTTACAGGATCAAGGAGTAATGCCTGCTGAGATTCTTTAATAACGTCCTCATATTGACCTTTTTCTCTATGAATGATTCCGAGAGTGACATGAACTGGGGCAAGTCGATCATTAATTTCAATTGCACTGTGACAGGATGATTGAGCTTTTTTTAGCAAGTCGGAGTCTTTTGTGTTTTTGTACTT
Organism: Candidatus Aminicenantota bacterium; assembly: GCA_016783445.1. Classification (GTDB taxonomy): domain Bacteria; phylum Acidobacteriota; class Aminicenantia; order Aminicenantales; family Aminicenantaceae; genus JADHWO01. Next base: position 2,108 of record JADHWO010000026.1, on the reverse strand, counting down.
CCGCCAATAGGCTTTCCCTAATCCTGCATATGCCAGGGCATAGTAGGGATCTTGCTCAATTGCCCGCTTGAACAGGCTGATTGCAGTGTCGAGCTTATCTTCCTTCTCATAGTGTAACATGTAACCGCGGCCTTGCAGATAGAATTCGTAAGCACGTGGTATAGTGGTTCCACCCGCGGTCAATACAGAGAGAGCTTGTGGTTGGAGCTCTATGTCTAACATCTCCGCCAGGTTGATGACGACACTATCCTGTAAAGTAGAGATATTGGCGATGTGGTCAGTGATAGGCTGAGATTTTAGTTCACGCTGAGTCTTTGTATCAACCAGCTTTAAAGTCAAGCTAACCATGTCACCGAGGCGTTTAAAGCTTCCCCTTAATGCCAGAGGGACTCTAAATACTCGTTGCACATCGCTGGGGCTTGTAATCCTACTTTCGTGCACATCACCAAAGGGCACGACCCATAGCGACTTCTGAAATTGTTCCAGTCGGGTGAGCTTGCTGGCTAGAGTTTCTACCAGGCCGTCACAAAAAGCCTTGTCAGCTTCGTCACCTCCTATGATAGTGAAGGGGAGAACTGCAAGGTGCTTCTCTGTGGATATTATCTCAAAACCCAGCCAATTCTCCACGACCCGACGAGTTGAAGGCAGAACCAGCAACAATAACAGTACAAGGATTATTGCGCCAAGAGGGAGAACAGTCTTGCGCAGAATCTTGGAGAAAGGAGGCATGGCGGCAGTTGTTGCGAAGGACACAGCAGTTTTTCCTGAAGTCATATCTCTTTTTAGACGCTTCAGGTCTGCAACAAAGTCGGCAGTAGTTTGGTAGCGCTCGGTTGGATCCTTTTCCAGGCACTTATTCACGATTGCCTCAAGCTCCAAAGGGATGCCGCTGCGCAAACCAGTAATAGGCTGAGGACTTTTATTAAGGATGGAATTTAAAACTACCTGGTCGTACTCCCCTTTGAACGGAAACTGCCCGGTGAGCATTTCAAACAGAACAACGCCTAGAGACCAGATGTCTGTCCGGTGATCCACAGTTTCCCCCAATGCCTGTTCAGGAGACATGTAAGTCACCGTGCCCATAATTGTGGCTGTCTTGGTGAGCTTTGTTCTCTTGGTGATTTTGGCTATGCCAAAATCCATTATTTTCGCCTGAGCTTTGTCTGTTACCATTATATTGGAGCTCTTGATGTCTCGGTGAATGGTCCCTTTCTCATGTGCCTCCTGTAAACCCTTTGCAACCTGTGTGGCAATTTCCATGGCTTCTTCCAGTTTCAGAGGGGCCGATTCGATCTTCTTCTTCAAACTTTGACCTGTAATATGGGCCATCGCTATAAAAGTTTGTCCTTCAGCTTCATCAATTTCATAGATAGTACAAATGTTAGGATGGTCTAATGCTGCAGAGGCTTGTGCCTCACGCACAAAACGTGTTTTTTCCTCTATACTGTCAAGGGCTTGCGGTGCAATAAATTTTAATGCAACTGTGCGTTTAAGCTTGGTATCCTCGGCTTTATAGACAACGCCCATGCCGCCCTCGCCCAGTTTTTCAAGGATTTTGTAGTGGGAGATTGTCTGGCCGATCATTTTATGAATTCAATTTATTAAGTGAAATAGAAAACCTCATGTCTGGGTGCAGATCGTCTGATTTGTATAAGAACTTTTTGGGTTTTGTTTTTTTTAATATTAGACATGTGGGTAAATTCGAGATGGAATACATGGTTTTAAGTCTATTTTTATGGATTTTTAGATACCAGGGTGGCCTCTGGATTTGTTTCCTTTTGTACAGAGGATAAGCTTTTTTCCTGGTTTCCGAGTTCCCCCAATTTTTTATTCCTTCCTTAAGACATCATGTTAACAAACAGATGCCTTCTTCGCTTCACCGATAAAAAACTTATAACATAGGAAAAATTTGATGTCAATTTCTATGAATAAAGGATTTTTACATTAAATTCCATTTAGTTACTTCTTAAGGCTCTTCTCCCATTTAGTTGATGAAAAGTCTTTCTATCCTTTCGTCATTCCTGCGGAAGCAGGAATCCAGTCTATTATAAAATATTTTTTTATTCTTCTGGATTCCTGCTTCCGCAGGAATGACAACTTGCTTTCTT
>JADHWO010000108.1 GCA_016783445.1 Candidatus Aminicenantota bacterium | reverse complement strand
CTAAACTTAAATCTTTATTATTCTTTTTTTGTTTCATTTACATAATCTACTGAGTTTTCTTTATAATGGAAATTCAGGATACTTAATTCAGGAATCTGTGTTATCCCTAAAACCGATATTTTTATGTTATATATTATATCACAGGTGAATGTTTATCTTACAGTGCCAGAAAAGCTAACATTATGCGTGGACCCTTTTTGTGGGAGGAGGTCCCCTCAATAGCCTCTGGGGCTGGTGGTCAGCTAAAATCTTGGTCGCCGATTTCTCGCCCTGGCTGTGCGTCCTCTGTTTCACCCTTATCTGAGCCGTCTTTCTCATCAGTTCGCTTGCCAGGCGCGAGTACATGCATTTTTTCACTACCGACGTTCTCTCTCACAGACTCCTTATGACTCCTGTACTCTCTCCCAGGCCACGTCTCAAGCTCATCAATGTCATAGCCGTAAGACATACAAATCGCAGCGAGAGCGTCAATATACTCGTCGCCGTGAGTCTTAACCTGCACGAATGTTATCTTCTGCTCGTCAGGTCTCTCGTGCGGCTCCTCTTCCAGCATGATCTGAGCGATCACAGCCTGCGGCAACAGCCTCAAAAAGATGTCGATATAGAAACGGTTCTTGTGTTGTTTGGCCCATTTCGTGAATTGTTTCTTTCCTCCCAATCTGTGAAACGTCTCAGCGACTGTGCCGTATGCCTGGCGCGGTCCCATCGTTCTTTTCTTCCTGACTGGCGCCATGCCTGGCTTCAATTGGCCGTTCGCATAACGCTCCGGATACAGAGGATGGTCTCTCTTTGTGACAATCTCAGGCGTGATCGCCGTCTCTTTCTTCTCTTTAGTCATAATACTCTCCTATAACGTTACACGATGTTACATTATGTAACGGCGTTAAATAGCGCCTCTATTAAGCCCTATTTTGCATACTATATGCCTGTTTTAGCCCTATTTTTTCGCTAATTAATAACTTATTTGTTTACAATTACTTAGCATTTTCGCTTATTCCTTTATAGTCATAAATCGGTCATATTACCAATTATGCCGCTTCGCATCTCCTTTAATAACAATAAAATACAGCGAGTAGCAAGTGCATATAAAGAGCAGTTCTCTCTGGCTTAATTGCAGGATCCGGGTCATGTCTCTCCTCTATTGTTGTCTATATTCTCTGAGGTGATCGTATTCTAGGCTAAACGTGACACATGATTTTCGCATCATTTTGTCACCTCTCTCTTTTTATCGCTCAAAAAATCATCGAGCCGAAAACAAAGACCCTCTCTTCTCTCTCTATTACTTACTTAATCTTAGGTAAGTGTTTGAACAACATACACTCTACAAGATACAAGGAAGTGTACACACTGTGTATACACTTATGTACCCACTATTTTGCCCTTAAGTTCTTTATTATCAGCAAAGTCCTTCTCATAATTAGGTAACTTTTTGCGATTTATTAACACATAGTGCTTGACGAAAACCGATAGCATGCCCGCGTCTATGGGCGGTACTTTCTCGTCTTTATTAGCTTTTACGTGGCACGCATTGGAAATGGTAAGCTGAATTCCTAGTACTATGGTAAACAGAATTCCCATGGTAATGGTAAGCAGAAATCCCATCAGGATGGTAAACAGAATTCCCATTTTGAGGGAACTCCTGTATGGTTTTAGAAAACTTTACAGGAGCGGAAATGATAAGAGAAAAAATGTACAAACAGATTCAAGATTTTAAGCGACAAGGGTATTCCAAAAAGGAGATAGCAGCAGTACTGGCAATGGACCCAAAAACCGTAGCCAAGTATTATCTAATGGATGAGAGGGACTTCAGATCTTTCCGGCAACAGCATATGTTTCGGGATAAGATGTTGGAAGAATATGAGAAAGATATCCTGGAAGTGTATGAGAAAAATGAATTTCGAAAGCTTAATATGTCGTCTGTGTATGATTATCTGGAAGAGAGATATGGCTCTCTTCCGGGCAATGAGCAAACCTTGCGCAACTACATAAGTTATCTTATTCAGACAGACAAGATGAAGCTGGAGGAGAAAATAAGGACCTATACGAAAGTACCGGAACTGCCTTACGCGAGGCAGATGCAGCTTGATTTTGGCCAGTACCGGTTGAGAAGTGGACTTAAACTTTTCATATTTGCTTCGGTGCTTTCGGCCAGTCGATATAAGTATGTCATTTTTCAGGACCATCCATTTAAGACAAGGGAGGTTATTCATCATCTGCTTAACTGTTTTGATTATTTCGGAGGAGTGCCCGAAGAGATGGTCATTGATCAAGATAATTTAATGGTTGTGAGTGAAAACGCTGGGGACATAATCTACACTGATGATTTTAAGTATTTTATTGAAGAGCAGGAGATAAGGATGTATGTCTGCCGGGTAGCAGATCCTGAAACGAAAGGGAAGATTGAAAACCTGATCAAATACTCAAAAAGTAATTTCCTGAGCATAAGAGATTTTACCGCTCTCGATGAAGCAAACGAAAGTGTCGGCACCTGGCTGAAAAGAAGAGCAAACGGGAAAATCTCTCAGGCTACAAAGCAAATACCGGCCCTGCTCATAGAATACGAAAGAAAACACCTGAGGCCTGTACGCAACTCAATATTCAGGAAAGACTCCCTTATAGGCAGAGAGGAAAGGAATGTCAATGAGAAAGCCTGTATATCGGTAGAAGCCTGCGGGTATCAGCTGCCTTTAAAATACAGGAACAAAACGGTTGAGATCTATGTTACCAAACAGAAGTTATTCGTCTTTGATCTGTACACGGGAGAAGAGATTGTTGACTATGAGCTTTCTCCTATACCCGGAAGAATAGTATGCAAGAGAGAGCATAGGAGGGAAATGGAGAAAACAGCCCGGGAGTTAAAAGCGCTTGTTCGAGACATGTTTGAAGGAGAAAACTGGAAGAGGTTTACAGAAACAAATTTCAAAGCCTTTTCACGATATGTGAGGGACCAATGTCTGGAAGCGAAAAAATACTTTATGGCGAAGGATATTGACATTGAGATTCTGGAGCAAGCTCTGGAATATTGCCTGGAGAATGATACGCCAAGTTTTGCCAATCTGAATGACACCTATACCTATTTTAAGCGTGAGTCTGATGGATCAAAAAATACCTTACAGGAAATAGAGACTCTAGCCCGGGAATATCAGGGACCTCATGAGCCTTTAGATGTCAGTAAAAGGAACATATCTGTGTACAGAGAGCTCATCAGTGAAAGGGAGAGAGTAGTCACATGAAAGCCTATGAACAGACTCTGAGCTATTTAAACACCCTGAATCTGAGAGGAGTGGCCACCAGTCTTGATGAAATGATCCATGATGCGGAAATAAGTAAAACGTCCTATATTACATTCCTGAACACCATGTTTACCACTGAGATATCTTATAGAGTAAAGCGCCGTGTTGAGAGAAACATGGTCGGAGCTCATTTTCCAGTGATAAAGAGAATGGATAATTTTGATTTTGGCAGGGTCAAAGGTATGGGAAAATCTGAAGCGGTAAATCTCCTTGACTGCCGCTGGATAGATAACAAAGAGAACCTGCTATTCTTTGGCCCTCCCGGCATCGGGAAAACACACTTATCCATAGCCTTTGGAGTAGCGGCGGTGGAGAAAGGATATAATGTGTGTTTTGAGAGAATAACCAACCTCATAAAACTGCTGAAAACAGCTGAGATACAGAAAACATCTGAATACAGGATCAGGAGAATAATGAAATCAAGCCTCATGATTATTGACGAGATAGGATATACCCCGATTGAGAAACGTGAGGCGAATCTCTTTTTCAGCCTGATCAGTGAGATGCATGAGAAATTATCAATAATCGTTACTTCGAATAAAAGCTTTGAATCCTGGGCTGAAATGATGGGTGACGCAGTGATGACCGCAGCATTGCTGGACAGGTTATTACATCACGCCAGGGTTTTCAACCTGGATGGAGAATCCTACAGAATAAAAAATCAAAATAAGGAAGTATGATCATTTTCAGGTTCTTTACAAATGGGAAATCCGTTTACCAAAGCGGTGGGAAATGTCCTTACCACACTAATGGGAAATGTCCTTACCGAACAAGTGGGAAAAGCACTTGACATTTACAGAGGAGACCCCTCCCACCCGCCGGTCATTGAAGATGAGATTACATCTGTTCCTCAAAGAGGCTGGGCAGAGATGATAAAAAAAGTCTATGAAGTTGATCCTCTCCTCTGCCCTCAATGCGGCGGAGAGATGAAAGTGATCTCCTTTATCGAAGACCACAAAGTTATCGATAGGATCATCGGCCAACTGAAGCTGATATTTGTTGCAGAACGTCCTCCTCCGCCACAAGTTGTCCAGCACGAGCTCGTGATGGCGGCTGAGGAGAGAGAGGGGTATTTCTGAGAGTCTCCTAAGATTTTTTTGCCGATTTGTGGGATGAAGTTTATTCTTTTGTTGATTGATCGTTACTCGATATTGTTTTATTCACCTTATTTTCTGTTGAACTTGTCGTTTTGACCGTGATACACTCATTCCGGGACATCAGCAGGCAAAAATTGTGGAAAATGGCGAGGATTTTGTGGCAAGTGAAAAAAGGAAATTCCTATCTTTCGGCTATTACTACCATAATCCTACCGGAGCAGACAAGGCAGACATATATTTAAATTAAGAGAAAAGACGGGAAATAATTTAACAAATGAAGGGGGCGACCATGAAAAAAACACTTTGCTTACTTTCCTCTTTTTTGCTTTTCACACTAGGAATAATGACAGTCGCGGGCGCAACAGCTGCCCAATTAGAGCAAGATTCACTGACAACAAAACTAGACAAGTTATTTACTGAATGGAATAAGCCGGATTCTCCTGGTGCTGCAATAGCCATTATCAAGGATGGTTCGGTTGTTTACAAAGGCGGATATGGGTGTGCTAATCTGGAACACAATATTCCAATCACCCCGTCAACCGTTTTTAATATTGCTTCTGTATCCAAGCAATTTACGGCCTTTGCTATTGCTGTGCTGGCCCAGCAGGGCAAGCTATCCCTTGATGATGATATTCGTAAATACATACCTGAAGTCCCTGATTTTGGAAAAACCATCACAATCCGACATCTGATTCACCATACCAGTGGGTTACGTGATATGGGTGTACTCTTTCACATTGCTGGTTGGAGTAACGACGACCTGATTACAAACGAACATGTCCTGAAAATGATCACGCGTCAGAAGGAAATGAATTTCGATCCTGGCAAACAGTATCTTTACTGCGGCACAGGCTATACTTTGCTGGCCGAAATCGTAGCACGAGTAACGGGCCAATCATTTCGGGAATGGACAAAGGAGAATATTTTCAAACCTCTCTGCATGTCGAACACTCACTTTCATGATAACCATAGGATGATCGTGAAAAACAGAGCCTTTGGCTATAATACTGATGAAGGTGGGAGTTTTATAAAATCAAAGTCAGATGATGCCTGGGTAGGTGGGATCGGTCTCTTTACTACGGTAGAAGATCTGGCAAAGTGGATTCAGAACTTCTTTGACAGTAGAGTTGGTGGCGCCACTGTTATTGAGCAAATGCTCAGGCAGGGTACGCTCAATAATGGAAAAAAAATCAGATATGCTTTCGGATTACGAATCAACAAACTAAAAGGACTTATTACTGTTGGGCATATTGGGAATGCTCCAGGATATAAAAGTTCTCTCATATTTTTTCCTGAACTTAAATTTGCAGTTGTAATCTTGAGTAACTTTGTGAAATTTAATCCATCTTTCCTGGCATCACAGGTAATTGATATCTATCTCTCCGACCAGATCGCACCGCAAAAGCCCAAACCTAAAAAGCCTGAACGAACACCAGTCAAAGTGGATCCAGCCATTTATGATGCATACGAAGGCAAATATTTTCAACCCCTTACGGACTTATTATTAACGATTACAAAGGAAAACAAGCGCCTGATGGTGGGGATTAAGAATGAACCCAAGTTGGAATTGCTTCCCGAGTCAGAAACCAAGTTCTTCACTCAAAACGTACCCTTTCAAATCTCTTTTCAGCGTGATGAAAAAGGTGAAGTCACACATATTACTCTTCATCAGGGTCGTGTGGGATTGCGTGCAAAAAAGATCAAGCCTCTGTCTCCAGAGAAGTTGGCAGAATTCGAGGGCGATTACTACAGCGATGAACTCGGTACAAACTATAAAATAGTGATTCAGGATGGGCACCTTGTGATGAAACACAGGCGGATTGATGATATACATTTAACTTTAGCTAAAACAGACCAATTTGTAGAGGATTCCTTTTGGTATGGAAAGATACATTTCATTCGAGATAAACAAAAGCAGGTTATAGGATTTAAGTATAATGGAAAAAATGGACGAGCCAGAAACCTGCATTTCGACAAAAAGAAACAATAAAAAATGGGGCGCGTCTTAACACATGACAATACTACAAATTAGAAAACTGAATCCAAAATATTAAGATGCAGTCCCCATTTTACTATAAGGCGGGGTGTCTATTTTAATGAAAAATAGATCTCTTTTCTGTGTCCTATTCTCACAATTATAATTATGAGTTTTTTTTCTTCTCTTTTGAAGATAACCCTATAGCTTCCAATTCTTAATCTGTAATAATCGTCCCTAGTCCCGCTCAGTTTTTTTATATTGCTTTTTAGCGCCTCTGGATTTTCTGCTAATATGAGCAATTTTTCTTTTATTATCTTTTGATATGGCCTGTCTATTTTTTTTAAATCATTAAGAGCTTTCCCAAGAAATTTGAGCTTATACATCCCTAAATTCCTAGATCTTTCCAGACCTCCTCTGCATCGATTAGTTTATCCCGTCCTTTTTCCAGATCTTTCATTCTCTTTTCAGCAAGCTTAAGATCAAGAAGATCGAAATAAACGGCAAGGGCTTTTTCTATTATCTTGCTCTTTTTCTCGCCTAGTTCCTTTGCCATTGTTTCCAATTCTTTAGAAACATCTTCATCGAGTGTAATATTATGTCTTATCTGCATGTTTGCCTCCTACAAAAAACCATTTATACACATATTATACACATATTTTGTGTTACGTCAACATAGAAGAAGGCGCTAAAAGGAAAAAATTGGTGAATCTAGAGAATATATCTAAAAATCAAATAAAGAGCTATTGTGGCTATCGTAGCAATTATTATGCTAATTATTGCCCACTTTTTTGTAACGCGAAATCCTTTTTTTGTTAGTTCAATCGATTCTCTATGTCTTTCTTGGGTTTTATCATTTAGCTTTAGTTTTTCGTATCTCTCTCTTATACTCTGAGCTCTCGTTTCTTTTACATGCAGTGGGTCGTTGTAATGTGCTGTCCATTCTTTGCATGGTTCATATTGGCCTCTTCGATGTTGCCAGAGAATACAATAGATTGTTCTTTCTTTTTGATTAATATGGTCATAAAAATAACAGGCTCCACAATTATTTTTATCTTCCATAATACCCTCCTGGACACACTTATATTACTCATGTGAAGGCTTTCATTCAACGCACAGGAAAAAAGGGGACTGTCCCCTTTTATTGAGATTGGAGCTGAGCCAGTTGATTCTTAGCGTCTGTCAACTCAGGAGTTTCTTGGTCCGCCTCTTTCCGGAATCCGATAAATTGCTCAAAATGTTCTATTGCTTTCCCGTTCCAGCCTTTCTCCTGGTAAATCTTAGCCAGCTTATAAAAACTCTTTGTATATATGTCAGCCCAGTATTGTCGGCCAGCCGTAAGAGAAGCTATCTTTTCAAACTCCAATTGAGCTTTTTCAACGTCTCCAGATTTGTAATAGGCTGAAGCTAAAGAATCAATAAATAGTGCGTGTTCATCATCTTGAGAATGCTCAAAAGGCAATAAGGATATGGCATCCCTAAAATATTCAATCGCTTTGGAGGAATTCTCTCTCTCAAGCTCTATCATACCCATCAAATGATAGTAGCGTCTGATTCTTTTCCTGTCCATTCCTCCCTGGATTAATTCTTTAAGCTCATCTGCTGTCTTTCTGGGTTCATCAATTGATTTCATCTCTAGATAGATCAACCCCTTGCAATGCAGAGCTCCTGCTTGCTGCGTGAGATCCTCTGCTTCAACGGCACTATTCAGAGCCATATCGCACTCTTCTAAAGCTTTTTCCGTATCTCCCACCCTTAAATGCAAATATGCCAGGAGTGGTGATTGTGATCCAGACCTTCGGTGATCGCATCAATTTCCATCCCCATATCCATGTATTGATTACCGAAGGGGGCACAGCCCCGGATGGCGCTTTCCATCGTCTCTGTCGTTTCCATGACGAGGTTA
>JADHWO010000107.1 GCA_016783445.1 Candidatus Aminicenantota bacterium | reverse complement strand
ACAGGATCATCAAAGACCCAACCGCAGAAATTATACCCAAAAACAACACCACCCTCCAAGTCGGAAAACGCAACTTCATCCAAATCAAGGTCTAACAGGCCTTGATTTTTATTAAGTTCGAGTCCTACCCGCGGAGCCTCCAAAACCAACCCCAATTGGTTTTTTGTTTGGGAAAAGAAATGACCCTCACAGCAATTTGCTGAGAGGGTCTTCGTATTGTAGGATGAAGTAGAGACTGGATTTGAACCAGTGATACAGGGGCTTATCAGGCCTATTTCATCCTGATTTCTGACCTCCATTTCAGACTGGGCGTTATCTGAATTTCCCCGTCTTGTGCTAATGGCGTGACTTCCATGAAGTTTTGTTGTTCGCAATCCTTCATGTGGGACTTTCAGACCAGACTTCCTGCAATAAGATTGTTAGTATATTAGTATTTCTTATATAATAAGTCAATCTTATCTCTAAAACCAACCACGATTGGTTTTTTTGTTTAAATTTTACAGAATAATGCATTATGTTATTTTGCTAAGAACTTGATTTTTTTGCAAAATCAATTTATAATTTGATTAAATTACAAGATAGTTCATTTACATTTATGTGTGTCAAGTGGTCGTGCGGCAATGGTTCGCTTTAGCCGTACATTAACTATTAACCCTTTTTATTAAGAAAGGAGGACAGGTTATGGGTACGCCCAAGAAAAAGTACGAAAGTCAGAAAGAATTGATACCTCCAGCAATAGCTAAAAAAATTCGACTGTTGGAGGCTGGGAAGAAAATGGGTCAAGAATTAAAGATTGATATGCTTCCGAATGTTTTTGAGGAAGTAAGGAGTGTTATTCTTCCGCTTGTTCCGTGGCTGGATAAACCAATTTTCCCCGAAGCATCATTTGTGGATTGTCCTGTTCCGAAAGCATTCAAAAGAAAGAGAGGAGTACGTTTGTTTGAGTCGAGTATTATAGATATTTGGCTTGAACGTTCGGGAAAATGGTTTTTGCGGTTTTGCGGGTCGCATCGTTCCGAGGCTACTTTTCAAGAAGTGGACTCTCATCGACTTGCCGAAATTATGCTACAGAAATTAGATGATTTTTTGGAACGATCTTCGGGAGATGCAGGTATTATGGAAGGAGCCCCGTTCACAAAAGACATAGTGCTTTATAACATGATGTTTATGCGGTTTGTATCTCAATGCTTTGAATCTGTGAAAACCTTGGTTAAAGCGAGAGAGGAGCGTCTTCGCATTATGGGCGAGTGGTTAAATCTACTATATGAATTTAGTCAGTCGCTTGATCCTTTGATTGGTCAGGGCAGGGAGGTTTTGATAAAGGGCTATTCTATTTTTGAAGACCACGCGCGCGGCACAGGTCGTTGTACCGATGATTATCTTTGCTCGGAAGCCCTTGAATCATTCTGGGAGGTGTTGAAAAATCGGAATTCAGTACGCTCTGGATCGAAATACAGAGAATCTATTGCTGAATATAGGATTGAATCGCTTGGAGATTTTTTACGGCGACTAAACTGGATCTTCGATGAGGTTAAAAAGACTGGTGAGGACGCGGACGCCAATTCGCTCTTCGGACATAATACAGGTAGGTTGCCGTTCACGGAGAAGGAAATGGTAGTTTTAAGAGAGCTTGTTAATGCTATTAAATCTCATTAGTTATAGAGGAGGTAAAGCATTTTGTCTTTAAGACTACAGGTTTAAACAAGATTCATTTCGATTTTTGCGATAAGAAAACAAAAGGAATTGCCAAGGAGGCTTTACGTGTCCAATAAAGATAATCGTAATAAAGGCAGTAGACTCATCGAGCTACTGCCTTTTTTTATAAGATTATCTATTAAACTCCCAAATTTTTTGGACAAGAGAGGTTCTTAGAAACCTTTCTATGAATATACTAAATCAATTTCATATCCTTGTGTATAAGATGTTTTTATGTTAAAACATACAAACAGACAGATTGGGATGACAGAAACCGAAGAACCTGGACGGCTCCTACAAGGTTCGTTTCGGGGATATTGCGCTGTTTTCATTTTTTAATAAGACAGCGCATAATGACCCGGAATAGGTTATTAATAAACCGCTTTCTGAACTCGGACGGCGGAGAAAAGGGCATCAAGCAGAGCCCGGGGACACCCCGGACCCCTTCCGGTCTGGCGAGCGCTTCCCTCACAGAGGACTAATTCTTCTCTTTCTCCCCTCTGTCGGAGGTACTTCTTAATTCAGTGCATGTTCTTTATAGATAGCGAATGACAGGAAAAGTGCTCTGCAAACACTCAACTGTCTGTAAGTCCTTGCGTCAGAGCATAAAATTCTGACGCAGGGCAAATTCTTTAAAAATTTATTTACAAAAATTCAGATGACGAAAAATTTCCTAATGCAAAAAACATAAAATTGGACAAAAGGGAGGAGGAAAAATGGTTAGAGAAAAGCATGAACTTCAGCCAATGAAGAACGTTTCCCTTGATGTTCAATTTTCTTGGACAATGGGGATAATGGCAAAATTTTTGAAAACAACGAAAAAGGAACTGCGAAAGGTAAAAAAGATTATTGACGTTAAAAATCTTAAAGATCAGATACCAATCAAAGGCTCATTTGTGAAAATGACGTTTACTCATGGCTTTTATAGCTTCACGAAGAAAATAAAAAGGAAGCAAAGGAAAATTCTTGCACCACATCCAAAAGTACAAATAGTACTTAAGGCAATCAAAGACACACTGGTCGAGCTGAGTCCTGCCCACGAAAATGCCTTTGGCTTTGTCAAAAAAAGAGATATTCAAATGGCAACAAGATCGCTTTTGGGGAATACTCACTTTATAAGTTTTGACATCACAGATGCTTTTCCGAGCATCACGGCGAAAATGGTGGAGAAGGCTTTGAGAAAACTAAAGATTGGTGAAGAATTGATTAAACCGCTAATATGGTTGACAACTTATTATTACAATCAAGATCGTCGTTTGCCCCAAGGATCATCGTGCAGCCCAGCTTTATTAAATTTAGTTTATGTGCCCATGTGTCAGGAAATAGATGAAGTTTGCAAAGCGCATGGCATCAAATGGTGTGTTTATGTAGATGACTTTCATTTCGCTGCGTTGAAGATAGTGCCCGATGTAAAAAAGAAACTGCTTACAATTCCATCCAAATATGGTTTTTCCATTAAGGCTAAAAAAATCAAGGACAACTTTGACAGAACCATTCCGCACATACTGGGACTGACAATAGTTAATGGAAAAATCCACATTAGGCGCTGTACCAAGAAAAAGTTCCGCCGGATTTTCTATATGGCTTGGAAGCATGGAGCTTATTCTCCTCAGCAAGTTGAGGGAACCGTTGCGGCTATTAGACAAACTTATGGTAAAGAAAAGAATTGGCCTGGTTGGTTGCGAGAATACTGGACAAAGTATCAAACCAAGTACCAGACGGAAGGAGGAAGAAATGGGAAACATGGTTAAAGATAGGCTAATCCATCTACCACCTCAAAATCTTGAGGCCGAAGAATCACTTTTATGCGCATTATTGCTGTGTAACGATGAAGTGTCTGCAGTCCGTGAAGTCCTCGAACCGGAAGATTTTTACAGCACTGCGCATAGAGAAATTTTTACAGCCATGCTGAAACTGGCAGACGAAGAAAAGCCAATTGACCTTGTGACATTGACTAACTGTCTTAAGGAAAGAAATCAACTCGAAAAAATTGGTGGAGCTGTTTATCTAGCGCGTCTTATTGACACAGTGCCCATAGCTGTAAATGTTCTGCATTATGCTGATATTATCAAAGAAAAGGCGGGAAAAAGATTGTTTATCGATAAAGCCAATAAATTGTCCAAAAAAGCCTATGACGATACAATAGAGCTGGACATACTGCTTACGGAAGATAGGGAAATGTCTTTGACGATAGCGAAAAAGATGGCGAAGGAAAGTGAAGTTCAGAAAATAGATATATCTTTTGAGGCCATTCAAAGTTACTTCTCCACTATAGTAGAAACGCCGTTTAATTCAATCAATAATGTGATTAGTGGTTTAGCCGCTGGTGAATTGGTTGTTATCGGGGGCAGGCCGGGAATAGGAAAAACAGCCTTTGCGCTTCATTTTTTGAGACACACTGCAATTGAATGCGATCGTCCAGTTATCTACTTTGGAGCAATGATGGACGAGAAAAAAATACATGCTCGTCTTCTTGCTCAACAAAGCCGGATGTCTCTTCGAAAAGAAATAATGGGAGGAAGGCAACTGGAAGAAAGTCAAGTGAAATTATTATTGCAGTGCCAAGAGCAAATTAGGCCTGCGCCGATTTATGATTATATTGTCAATAGAGAGATAAGCGTGTCTGAATTGCAATCAAATGTATTGAGCATTCGAGATCAAATCAAGCAAGATATCGGGCTTATAATTATTGAGAATCTGCAGCAGATTGATTGGCCTGCCAGGAAATTCAAAAATCCGTGGGAGAGAGCAGACTTCGTTTATCCGATGCTGAGAGAGTTTTGCTCTGATATCAAAACCCAAACAATGGTATCAAGTCAATTAAAAAAGGAGGTCGAAAACAGAGAAGACAAAAGACCCAAGCTCTCAGATCTTTTTGGCGGAGAGTCGGCAGCTCTAAGTGACACAATTTTCTTATTACATCGTCCCGATTATTATAAGAAAGAAGAGGGGGGTAAAAGAGAAAAGTGCGAGAATGCTGAAAATAATGCCGAGATTACAATCGGCAAAGGAGCCCAGCCAATCATTTTGCCTTTCACGTTTTTGGGAGAACCTCTCCTTTGGGAGGAAATCCAATAGTTTTTTATGTAACAATTTTAAGGGGTACTATACTCGTACCCCTTTTTATTTTGAGAAAATCGCCTTTTTGGCGGTTTTTTGATATAATAAAAATGAAAGGTCGGCGAAAACATAAAAAGTAATAAATTAAATATATGAAAGCAACATCTTTACTAATAACGTCAGTATTTCTATTCTCTCTCGGAACAGTAGTTTTAGCTCAAGAAACAGAACTGCCAGATCCGGGACTTACTCCTGACAGCCCCTTCTACTTTCTGGAGACAATTACAGAGGAGATTGTCACTTTCTTTACTTTTGGCGATCTCAAAAAAGCTGAAAGATATGCTGTCTTAGCTGCTGAAAGATTAGCTGAAGCTCAAGCAGTAATAGAAAAAGGGAAGCCAGAATCCGTAGAAAAAGCCCTTGAAAGATATAGAATGCAATTAAACAGGAGCATGACCAGGGCAGAAAAAGCTATGAATAAAGGAAAGAACTTTGAAGAAGTTATGGAAGTCATAGCTAAAGCCGGAAAGACAACATCCGTTCATTTAGAGGTCTTAGCTGAAGTTTATGAAAAAGTTCCCGAGCAGGCAAAACCAGCCATTGAACAAGCAATGGCAGTTTCAGTCAAGGGACATGAAAAAGCAGTTAAAGCATTAAAAGGGAGTAATACTTTAGGCGAAGTTCCGGAAGAAGCTCCTATTCCAGCGAATGTTCCACAAGAGGCAAGAGAGAGAATTCAAATGAGGGTTCAACAGGAATTAGAAATAGAGAAAGTTATTGAGGGTCTTGATGCGTCTAAATCACTTAGAGCTCTCTGCACAGAACAGGGAGGACCACCAGAACAATGCGAGAAACTTCCTTCTCAGGCTTTTAAATCATTTAAACAGATTGAAGCTTTCTGTACAGAAATGGGAGGACCGTCAGAGATATGTGCGTCGCTTGAAGCTAAATGTAGAGAATATGGAATAACAATAGCAAATAAATGCTTTCTTCTTATGATGACTGCCAGCGTTAAGACGGTTCCAGTATCTGAAGAACAAATAGAGGAATCAAGAATTCGAGAGGAATCACAACGTCGTGGGGAACCTCTGCCAGGAGAATCCCCAGAATAACTTATTGAACAAGGAATAACGCAAGAGTAAGAGAGACTTTGGAAAGAACAACAACAAAACGAAAACTAAAATTATATGAAAAAAACAATTTTAATTGCAATTTTCTTATCACTTTTATTTGGAACAGGAGTTTTAGCTCAAGAAACAGAACTGCCAGACCCGGGACTTACTCCTGACAGTCCATTCTACTTTCTAGAAACAATTGCAGAGGGAATTGGCACTTTCTTTACTTTTGGCGACCTCAAGAAAGCTGAAAGATATGCTCTCTTAGCTGCTGAAAGATTAGCTGAAGTCCAAGCTGTGGTAGAAAAAGGAAAACCAGAACTTGCAGAAAAAACCCTGGAAAGATATAGGATGCAATTAAACAATAGTATAGCCAGGGCGGAAAAAGCTATGAATAAAGGCAAGGACTTTGAAGAAGTTATGGAAGTCGTATCTAGAGTCGGCCAAGCAACTTCTAAACACTTGGAAGTTTTAGCTGAGGTCTATGAGAAAGTTCCAGAACAGGCAAAGCCAGCCATTGAAAATGCCATGAAAGCTTCAGTCAAAGGACATGAAAAAGCAGTTGAAGCATTAAAAGCGAGTAATCATTTAGGCGAAGTTCCGGAAGAAGTTCCTATTTCAACGAAGATTCCGCAAGAGGTCAGAGAGAGAGTCCAAATGAGAGTTCAGCAGGAATTAGAAATAGAGAAGGTTCTTGAAGGTGTTGACTCGTCTAAATCACTTAGAGCTCTCTGCGCAGAACAGGGAGGAACGCCAGAGATGTGTGAGGAATTCCCTCTTGAGAAGTTTAAATCATTTAAACAGATTGAAGATTTCTGTACAGAACGAGGAGGGCCATCAGAGATATGCGCATCGCTTGAAAGTATATGCAGAGAATATGGAGTAACAACAGCAAATGAATGCTTTCTCTTTCTTTCAATTTCTTCAATAAAGGCTTTTACCACCGCTGAACTAAAAGTTGTCCCGGCGTCTTCTTTACCAGAAGAATAGAAGAATTAGAGGAAATGATTGTAAGTTTGATAGAATAGAAATATGGCTGATTTCTGATTTTAAATTAGATATGCAGGGGTAGAAGAGTATTAATTATAATATTATGCGAAGAATAGATAAAGTAAAAACATGGGTTTTTTGGACGATTTGCCTATTATTAATATTAGGCACTTTTTTGTCTGTTATTAATTATAATTGGATTAATGTAGCTTTATTTTTACTTACATTGTTTTTAACTTTCTTGCCTAGTATTATTGAGCGTAAACTTAAGATTGACTACCCCAGCGAGGGTGAATTGACCTTAATCTTATTTATTTTTGCATCCATGTATCTGGGTGAAATCCATGCATTTTATGTTAAGTTCTGGTGGTGGGATTTAATGCTCCATGCAATTTCTGGATTTATTGTTGCTGGTATTGGCTTTATGATAATTTATATTTTGAATAAGAAAAAGAAATTAGGCCTTAATCCTGTGTTTGTATCTCTTTTTTCTTTTTCTTTTGCTGTTAGTATCGGAGTTGTCTGGGAAATATTTGAATTTAGCATGGATTTTATTTTTGGAGTCAATATGCAAAAAAGCGGCTTGGCTGATACGATGTGGGATTTAATAGTTAATTCTATCAGCGCTTTAATAGTGTCTTATCTTGGATATTTATATTTGAAGGGGAGAATGAAAAGTAAAATAATTGATGTGTTTAAAACAAGGTTTTTAGAAAAAAATTCAGATTTGTTTAAATAGTAAATCAAAGAAATAATGAACTAAATTATGAAAGCAATATCTTTACCGATAACCTTATGGGGCTAAATTGCATGTGGCGAGTTTGTCGTTGAGGCGCAAAGTATAGAGTATATTTTTTCATCGTTATATGGTAAACTAAAACCATGGAACATAATATTACTGCAAAAAATACGCCCAAAGATGTTTTTTTGCATCTTTTGAATATTCTCACTTTCTATATCAGTGTTATTGGTTTTATTACGCTTTATGTCCAGTATATCAACGCTCTTTTTCCAGACCCTCTCGACTTTTATTATACAAGAATAGCCAATGCGGTTCGTTTATCAACGTCAATACTGATAATCGCTGTCCCGATATATCTGCTTACTTCGTGGCTATTGGGAAAGGATCTGGCCAGTCATCATGAAAAGAGAGAACTAAAACTGAGAAAATGGCTGGTTTATTTCACCCTTTTTATATCGGCAATTACCATTATTGTAGATTTGATAATGTTCGTTTATAACTTCTTGAGCGGCGAACTGACTATTCAGTTCTTCTTGAAGATTCTTGTTGTGCTCTTGGCGGCGGCGGCTGTTTTCGGGTATTACATCTATGACCTAAGACGGAAAAATATGAAGTCCAGAACTCCAAAGATACTTGCCTGGACTCTTTCTTTTGTAATCTTAGCCAGCATTATTGCAGGTTTTTTCATTATTGGTACTCCGGCGGAACAGCGAAAGAGAAGATTTGATGAACAAAGAATAGAGAATCT
>JADHWO010000106.1 GCA_016783445.1 Candidatus Aminicenantota bacterium | reverse complement strand
AAAAACAAAGCGCCAGGGTTGATTATTAAAACAGGAAGGAGCCAGCTGAGTACTCCTGGCTAAATCTTTGATAAGCCCTCTGGTTATCTTAACCGGCTCTAGAGAGCGGTAGGCCCTCCTTTCTCGTATAGCTTGAGTGATGTCCATAACTTCCCCCTTCTTATATTACTATATTACTATTTTATCGATTTCTTTAATATTAAGATTTTGTGGGATATTTTATGTCCCCACATAAACTTCTTACTCCTTGTTCTCTACTTTCTACTGTATTTGGATCACCATTTTCCATCCATCTGGAATTCCGCACTGTCCAGCCAGAAACCGGACTTGGTCACAGAGTCATGCTGGGATTGCAAAAGATCATAATGAAATTTTTCTTCTTCTGCGATTTCCCTGAATATTTTCTCGGTCACCGGGTCATCTGTTTCTTCGGCTGCTTTTTGAAAAAAACTGATAGCATCCATTTCAAGCTGCATGCCTATACTTAAAGCCTCGGTCTCGCCTTTTCCTTCTTCTCTCCTCATACGTTCCTTCAATTTTTCAACCAGAGGAGTTTCTCCCTCTAATTCATGACTGCTGATATACTTTTTCCAATCTTTCTCTCCAAGAATTTGACTGAACAGATCACTAAAGGTCTTCAGGTGTTTCACTTCTTCTTGAGCAAGAAACCGGAACATCTTCTTGCCACTCTCATGTTTTGTTACATCGGCCGCATGATTGAAGAACTTGCGACCATTAATTTCCAACAGAATGGCTCCTTTGATTGCGTCTTTAATTTGTTCACTGATCTCTACCATTAATCCTCTCCCTATTTTATTCTTAAATAAAAAAGTGGATAAACTCTAATTTTGTTTTCTACATTTAGAACAAATCCCATAAAAATAGACTTGATATTTTTCAATAAGATGACCGTCAATTTCTTTCAGATTTATCTTTTTACCTGGAAAAACATCTCTAATTTCCCTGCACTTTTTACAAAAAAAGTGATTATGCGGATCAGTATTGGGATCAAAATTGACTTTTTTTTCAACAATTTTAAGCTGCTGTATTTCACCAATCTCTGCTAACACTTTAAGCGTTTTATAGACAGTAGCGAAAGATATCATGGGATATTTTTTCTTTACTTCGTTGTATATTTTATCCGCTGAAGGATGACATGTATTCCCTTCCAATATTTTTACAATTGCTAGTCGTTGTGGAGTCACTTTTAAACCGGAATCTTTAAGTTTTTGGAAGCAATCTTTTAAATTTTCCATTTTTTACATACAATTTTTATGATATTATAAATAAATTTAATTGTCAATAATGATTATCAATTAGTAATAATTATTGACAATAGAACTTCATTCATTTATATTTTTCTATATTTTTACGCTTTGAAATCTATTATATCATTTATATACTAATACAAAGAAAAAGGAAAATTTAATAGGAGTTTTATTATGGATGCTGTACTTTTGGCACGGATTCAATTTGGTTTGGCCGCTGGATTTCATTTTTTATTTCCACCAACTACCTTCGGCCTTACTCTAATAATCTTAATTCTCGAAACTCTCTATATCAAAAAGAAAGATGAGTTATATAAAAATATTTCAAGCTTCCTGATTAAAATACTCGGCGTAGTCTTCATTATGGGAGTTGCTACCGGCATATCGCTTGAGTTCGCCTTTGGCAACAACTGGTCCGAATATTCCAGGATGGTCGGCGACATTTTCGGTGCACCGCTCGCCGCAGAAGGCGTGTTTGCATTCTTCCTTGAATCGGTCTTCATAGGGATTCTTGTTTTCGGGAGAAAGCGTGTTTCTGAAAGAACATACTGGATTTCTTCCTTCTTAGTCTTTTTTGGCTCTCACCTCTCAGGACTCTGGATAATTATTGCTAATTCCTGGATGCAGACTCCAGCAGGTTTTAAACTGGAAGGAGGAAGAGCAGTACTTACAAATTTTTTCCAGGCAGCTGTTAATCACTCTACTTTTGTTCGTTACTTCCATACAGTAGCTGGCGGCTGGATAACCGGCTCGTTGCTGGCAGCAGGTATAGCCTCGTGGTTTCTGATCAAACACCGCCATTTGGAAAAAGCTAAGATAATTCTTAAGACCTCTCTTATAATTTTTATCACATTTTCCATACTTCAACTTTTCCTAGGTCACTGGCATGCTGTTCAAGTCGCAAACACTCAACCTGAAAAAATGGCAGCTTTTGAAGCTCTCTGGGAAACTAAAAAAGAGGCTCCTTTTGCTGTATTTGGCATACCGGATGAGAAGGCACAAAAAACTCATCTTTATGTGGGAATACCAAAGCTACTCAGCTTTCTTATTCATTTTAATTCTAATGCTGAAGTCCTGGGCTTAAACGAATTTCCAGAGAATGAACGTCCCCCTGTTTTTCTTCCCTTTGCCACTTATCACATCATGATATTCTCTGGAATGGTTTTTATTCTTATGTCAATTATGGGCCTATATCTTCTTATTCGAAAAAAGCTCTGGGATTCCAAATGGTATCTGAGGTTCCTGCTGTTCTCAATTCCTCTTGCTTATTTATCCAATGAATCCGGATGGATAGCTGCTGAAGTGGGCCGCCAGCCCTGGGCTGTTTATAAAATCCTTAAAACTGCCGATGCTGTATCTACTGTTGTTCCAGCCGGAAATATTCTATTTTCACTGTTGATGTTCACTGCCGTTTATACTCTTCTCGCAATAATCGGAATTTCCATAATCCTTAAAATAATAAAGAAAGGTCCGGATGAACTTGTTTCATCAGAAATCAAAGGAGACAGCTAATGGAAACCTGGGATTTATTAAGAAATATATGGTTTATTCTAGTCGGGATCTTTCTTGTTGGATATTCCATTCTTGACGGTTTTGACCTTGGCATTGGAATACTTTTTCCATTTCTGGCTAAAAAAGAAAAAGAAAAACAGATGTTATATAAAACCATCGGACCCTTCTGGGATGGAAATGAAGTCTGGCTGCTAACTGGAGGCGGGGCGCTTTTTGCTGCCTTTCCACATGCTTATGCTACTGTCTTTAGCGGCTTTTATCTTGCACTCATGGTTGTACTTTTTGCTCTGATCTTCCGAGCTGTCTCTCTGGAATTCCGGTCACACGACCACAAGCGCAAAGGATTCTGGGAAGGCGCATTTATCATTAGTAGCTTTCTTCCCTCTTTACTTTATGGAGTTGCACTGGGAAATATCGTCGCAGGCGTTCCCCTAAACAGTAGAATGGACTATACAGGAAACTTCTTTACTCTTCTCCGACCTTTTCCCTTGATAATTGGATTATTGGGATTAACGGCAATTCTACTCCAGGGAAGTACATTTGCTGGATTAAAATTAAGCGGGGAACTCAGAGAAAGAGCCTGCAAAACAACCAGAATACTTACAAATGTTCATTTGGCTCTCTTTATGCTTTCGTTTTTAGCTACAGTACTTTATATTCCTGATGTACTCCAGAGACCGCTTGCCTGGATTTTTACTGTTTTTGTAATACTTTCTCTGGTCTTTCTTAGAATTGCGCTACAAAAAGGAAAAGATCTTCTGGTCTTTATAATGTCATCTACAAGTTTTTTAAGCCTTTGGGGAATAGTTGGAGCTATTCATTTTCCCAATCTTGTGAAAGCAAGTAATGATACTACTTTAAGTATTACAATCTATAATGCCTCATCGAGCGAACTGACCCTGCGCGTAATGCTGATTATTGCACTGATCGGAATGCCTTTTGTAGTAGGCTACACAATTTTTCTGTATAAGGTTTTTAAGGGAAAGGTTCGAATTGAAGAAGGATATTGATATTTTGTTATACTATATTACTATATAAAAACATCATTATATTTATCCTACCAGGAGAAAGTTTATGGCCAAACTAAGCACAAGGAATAAAAAATGGATCGAAGAAAAGTTTGGGGAGAAAGCAAACTTTAACCCGATAGAAAGGCTGCTCTACAGCCATGATATTGCAGCTATCCCCAGTATTTTTAAACCTTTAATCGGGAAGACAGTTCCGGATGTTGTGGTACAACCGGAAAATGAAGAAGAATTGGTTGAACTTGTGAGTTGGGCTTCGAAACATAAAATCCCTGTTGTTCCCCGCGGAAAAGGCTCTTCCGGTTATGGAGGGATCATTCCTACTCGGAAAGGTATAGTCATTGATTTCTACCGGATGAAGGAAGTAATTTCTTTCAACACAAAAAAGCAAATGGTTACAGTTGAACCTGGAATAACCTGGGAGCAGCTTGATAAAAAGTTAAAACCCAAAGACCTTGTAATCCGCCTTTATCCAACAAGTTATCCTTCTTCCTCTGCCGGGGGTTGGCTGGCCCAAGGAGGCGCTGGTATCGGCTCTTATCAATATGGCTGGTTTGCGGAAAATGTTGAGAGTGCTCGAATAGTTCTACCCAGTGGCGAGGTCAAAAACATTTCCGGAAAAGATCTGGAAATAATTGCCGATGCAGAGGGTACAACCGGAATTATCAGCCAGATGACAATAAAAGTTCAAAAACTCACCAATATTAGTGTTACCGCCTTTGCCTGCCCTGATGCACAAACAATTTCCAAGATTTTTAAGGAATTTATCGATTTAAATCTACCGCTCTGGTCGGTTGTTTTCATTAATCCAAGAATGGCCGAGATGAAAAATCGGGCTCCGGTTCTTACTCACCATGGACATCCGGTTGAGCACAAAGTCATTCTGCCTGCTGCCTATATAGCAACACTTGCTTTTAAAAAAGAAAATCGGGAAGTAGTCATGGACGGGCTTCATGAGATTTTTAAAAAATATGGAGGAGAAATATTAAGCCAGGAAATTGCGGATCATGAATGGGAAAACCGGTTTAAATTAATGATAGTCAAGCGCCTCGGTCCATCCCTTGTTCCTGCTGAAGTTGTAGTTCCTTTAGATAAACTGGGCGATGTGATGGAGGAGATCGAGAATAAAATCAACCAGCCCGTGGTTAAAGAAGGAGTCCTTATCAAAAAAGGAAAAGAAGGAAAACCAGAGGTTGTTATCCTTGGTTTTATCCCTAGTGACCAGCGAAAATTTTCCTACAATTTTGTATTCGGCCTGGTGCTGACCATAATGAAAATTGCCAAAAAATTTGGAGGACGTCCCTATTCAACCGGCTTGTACTTCACACGCGAAATAGAAAATATTTTGGGTAAAGAGCGCAGCAATCGGCTCAAGAATTTTAAAAAACAGGTAGATCCCAAAAAAATCTTGAATCCGGATAAAGTTGTCAGAAAAAATCTCGTGAGCAGGGCGCTCGGAATCGCAAATATTTTTGAACCTATGGTCAGACCTTTTGGAAATACGGTCACTACTAGTGTTGGTGAGCATTTTGATAAACCTGTTCGTGGTATTCCGCCAGATATAGCCTGGTATGCCTATGGATGTTCACAATGTGGATACTGTCTGGATGAATGCGATCAGTTCTTCGGCCGCGGCTGGGAAAGCCAATCCCCCAGAGGAAAATGGTACTGGCTGCGTGAATACATGGAGGGCAGGGTCAAGTGGGACCAATTCATGATAGATACTTTTCTTGTCTGTACGACCTGTGAGTTCTGCAACTTGCGTTGTTCAGCTGTCTTGCCGATCGAGTCTTCCTGGATGAAACTCCGTGGAAAATTAGTCAATGAAGATAAAGAGATGACCTTTCCTCCTTTTGAAATAATGGCAGCAGCTCTTAGTGCAGAAGGTAACATCTGGGCCGGTTACCGTAAAGACCGAACAGCCTGGTTCCCTGAAGAGCTTAAGGAAAAGCACGGCCCAGGGATTAAAAGCAAAAACGTATATTTTGCTGGTTGTACCGCATCGTATGTCGAACATGATATCGGTGCAGCGTCTGTTACACTCCTGGATGAAGCAGGAGTTGATTTTACACATTTAGGAAATGTTGAAAATTGTTGTGGAACGCCCATGCTGGTTGCCGGTAAATGGAAACTTTTCGAAGAAATAATGCGCAAGAATATTGCATCAGTTAAAGCTTCAGGGGCAAATACTGTTATCACCTCATGCCCTGCTTGTGACATGATGTGGCGCCATACCTATCCAGAGTGGACCAAGAAGCTTGGTATAGATTATGATATTGAAGCTAAACATTACAGCGAAGTGATATCCGATAAATTACAGAAAGGTGAATTTAAATTCACACATCCGGTGAATAAAAAAGTGACATGGCATGATTCCTGTCATATTGGCCGGGTTTCGGGTGTCTATGAGGAACCTCGAGAAGTCATCAAGGCTATTCCTGGAATTGAATTCAATGAAATGGCTCATAACCGTCAGGAAGGGCATTGCTGCGGAAGCGTTTTGACTCTTTTAAAAGAACCTTCGGTTGCGGCTGAAATCGGAAAATTCCGGCTGGATGAAGCTAAAGATATAAATGTGGACACGGTCCTGGCCCTGTGCCCCTGCTGTGAGTTTCAGCTTCGTGTAACAAAAAATAAAAAGAATATGAACTTGAATATTATTGACCTGGCCACTTTTGCCTGCAAGGCCCTGGGAAAAGATTTTAAAGATCCCAATCCCGAAGTCGCAAAACAGTGGGCGGTATTCGAAGCTATGATTGCCCTTATGACTCCACAGGGATTTGCGGAACTAATGTCAACAATGTGGCCTGAGCTGCTTGATGTTATGCCTATGGGAATGGGAAAGATGATGCGGATTATAGGAAAGATGGGCTTTATTGGGGATGCCATGTTCGCCATGATGAAACCTATATTCCCGCTACTATTTCCAAAACTGCTGCCTGGTATGATGCCCAAGGTCATGTCCACTATGCTGGATAGGGTGGCTGAGAAAATCCCGATGCCGGATTACATGGCGGAACAGATGCCTGATATGATGCCCAAGGTTATGGATAACCTTATGCCTAAAATGCTTCCTGATATTGTTCCCTTGGTTGTTCCTAAAATGATCAATTACTTGCGCAGCCGTTCTTAATGGCTGCCAGAATCATTTTTATAAAGAACTATTTAAAACTATAATCCTTTCTTTTAAAAAAAAATATCATTTTTACTTGACAATTGCTCTATATAGGACTATATTAGTCCTATATAACAAAAAAACATATGTATATGTGAGTTTTAAATGGATATGATAAGACGAAATACAGATTATGCATTACGTTTGATGATAAACCTTGCTGGGAATTATGGTAAAGGGACAGTATCGTCGCGACAGCTTGCTGAAAAAGAAGAAGTATCATATCAACTTACATGTAAATTAATGCAGAAACTTAATGCTGCCGGGCTTGTGAAAAGCCAGATGGGCCCAAAAGGTGGGTTTTTTCTCAGTAAAGACCCATCAGAAATAAACTTTGCAGCTATTGTAGAAGTAATACAGGGTCCTATCACCGTGAACAGCTGTTTGTTGAATATAAATGCTTGTTCCCGGCAATCCAATTGTCCCATCAATGAAGAATTAATTAAATTACAAAGACATCTTGAAAGTTACTTTAATGACGTCACATTGGATAAATTCTTAAAACACCGGAAGTCGAATACAGAAATCAAGAAAAAAAAGTGAGGATGTACTTGTGAAAAAACTTTTAAAAAGCTGTATTAAAAACTATTTTTATTGGAGGAATAAATGAAACGACAGATAATTGAAATCGATGAAGAAAAATGTAACGGCTGCGAGCTGTGCATTCCGAATTGTCCAGAAGGAGCTTTGCAGGTTATCGACGGCAAAGCCCGCCTGATAAGCGATCTGTTTTGTGATGGTTTGGGTGCCTGTATTGGAACTTGCCCCGAAGGAGCTATTTCCACTGTTGAGCGGGAAGCAGAGCCTTACGATGAAGACAAAGTGATGGAAAATATAATTAAGGCTGGACCTAACACGATCAAAGCTCATTTAAAACATTTAATGGATCATGATCAAAAGGAATATTATGAAGAGGCGGTTAATATTTTGAGAGAGAGAGGAATCCCTGTTCCAGAGATTGAAGTCGAACCACCATGTGCCTCCGCAGGATGTCCTGGATTTGCCCCTCAGACCATCGAGAAATCTGAGACAAAAGATCTCCAACAGGTAGAATTGTTGTCCGAACTACGTCAGTGGCCCATACAGCTTCATCTTTTAAATCCGAATGCTCCTTATCTGGATAATGCAGATCTTCTAATATCAGCTGATTGTGCTCCGTTTGCCTTTCCAAATTTCCATCAGCATTACATGAAAGGAAAGATCGTGATTATTCTGTGCCCTAAACTTGATAAAGGTATTGATCTATATATCGAAAAACTGACTCAGATATTTAAAACAAAAAATATCAACTCTATTACTATCACTCGCATGGAAGTTCCCTGCTGTGGCGGAATTGAAGCCATCGTGCAAAAGGCAATTGAAGAAGCTGGAAAAAGCAAAGAGATAAAAGTTAATATTATTTCTATAAAGGGTGAGATCATCTCAGAACAGGTGTCACAATGACCAACAAGAGCACAGAGCTAAAAGGAAAAGG
>JADHWO010000025.1 GCA_016783445.1 Candidatus Aminicenantota bacterium | reverse complement strand
GAGAGTAAAAAATGCCGATGATTTATATATATGAATTTAAAAACAGAGTGATGTTCTAGAACTGGTGAAAAATCATGCTAACGAATTGATATTATTGAAAATGAATGATGGCATCGGCAGTTTTTATGAATAATTCAGGCTAGTTGATGGAAGAAGGTTTCCTGTTGTGCTGCTAATAACTGAAAGTTATAACGGTTCTCTTCCATTTTGTGTGGGTAAAACATGTCTTGATAGATTAATAGAAAGTGTTCGGGGATGGATGAAGCGACCTTTGAAGATTTAGCCTCCCTGAATCGCGCTTCGAGGAAACCCGACAGAGTTGGGCGGCGAGTATGTTTGAGCGGAGCGAGTTACGCAGCCGCCGAGAAGAGCGATGAAGGGATGGCGTGAAAAATCTGAACGGGAGCAAGACCATTCACGAATACTTTCTGATTATTCCCCACACAAAATGGAAGAGAACCGTTATAACAAACTTAAGAAAGGGGTGTTACCTTAAATACAACTCCATCTGGGTCAGGGCAGCATAAGGTTTCTGTCCCAGAAATCCAGTCATTATGGGGAAGTTCATCTTCTCTCTGTTTGGCTGTTAAAAAGGGAAAAAGGCTGTTGAGGGCATATATGCATACTTTTTTCCCTTCAGGTATTTCAATCGTCCCCTCCCCTCGAATAAAAAATAGATCGCCTACTTTATGTTTTGCACCACACCGCTCTTTAATTCTCACCACTTCTACTTTTAAATCTTTCATGCCTCCTCCTTTATTAGTTCAAATATATATGTCTAGAAGGAAAAAATCAATAATCACGTTGACAAAGCAGAAAAATCTATCGTAAAATAATTTCTTAGGCAATATAGAAAACAAGGAGGAAATTATGGTCGCAAAAGCTGAACCTAATGTCGTTCCTCTGTGTGATGTTCTTTTGGTTCTGCTCATTATTTTTATGGTTATCACTCCGTCAGTGCAAAGAGGGATGGATGTGAAGCTCCCCGAAACAACGTCAGATAGCTCTGCAACTCCTGCTGGCGTTATTGTCATGACACTACATAAAAATGGGAAAGTGGACATCAACTTACAATACTATGAGATTGAACTTCTTCAGAGTGCACTCGAAGGCATCTACGCTCCTCGCCAGGATAAAACCATATTCATCAGAGCCGAGGCAGGAATCCTTTTAAGTAGAGTTATTGAAATTATTGATATAGCCAGGGGTGCCGGGGTGGAAGTTTTAGGAATAATCCCTGAATATTTCGAAGAAGAAGACATACAATAGTTTTATTAATCCGCTAATCCGTGTCTTAATCCCTTTATTTTATCGGGCCTATAACCTCGCGTGAGATAACCAGCCGCTGTATTTCGTTTGTCCCTTCATAAATCTGAAGAAGCTTTGCATCTCTCATTAATTTTTCCATAGGATAATCTTTCATATATCCATATCCGCCTAAAATCTGGACGCACTCTGTAGTAACTCTCATAGCGACATCTGAGCCGAATGTTTTTGCCATAGCTGATTCTTTTCCACACGGCTTCTCCTCGTCCAAAAGCCAGGCTGCATGCCAAACAAGATGGCGAGCGGCGTTTATTTCAATAGCCATTTGGGCAATTTTGAAAGCTGTATTTTGAAAAAGAGCAATGGGTTTTCCAAATTGAACTCTCGTTTTTGCGTATTCAACCGCATACTCCATAGCAGCTCTCGCTACTCCTACTCCAGCCGCTCCAACAGGAGCTCTCGTCTTATCCAGAGTTCTCATAGCTATAATAAAACCGATCCCCTCTTTTCCAAGGAGGTTTTCCTCTGGAATTTTTACATTTTCAAAAGTGAGTTCAACAGTGTTTGAAGCCCTGTGCCCCATCTTGTCTTCCTCTTTTCCTACGATTAGACCAGGTATCTCCCGGGGAACAATAAAAGCACTAAGCCCTCGAGCTCCTTTTTCTGGATTCGAATTGGCAAAAACGGTATAGAGGCTGGCTATTCCCCCATTGGAGATAAAACATTTAGAGCCGTTGATGATGTATTCATTTCCTACTTTTTCTGCACGCGTTGCTATGGAACTTGCATCAGAACCAGCTTCTCTTTCTGTGAGGCAAAAAGATGCAAAAGACATTTTTTCAGTATGAGGAGTTAGGAATTTCTTCTTCTGTTCATCAGATCCAAAATGAATTATTGGTGAGTATGCTAATGCATTAACCATCATCGTTGTATACATCCCAGCACAGCCGGCAGCCAATTCTTCACTTATTATAACCGTGTCAATGTCGTTTAATCCTCCTCCTCCATATTCTTTAGGAACCGTGCAAGTAAGAAATCCGACTTCAAAGGCTTTTTTCATAACATCTTCAGAAAACTCTTCACCTTTGTCATACTTCGCTGCATTGGGTTTCATTTCTTTTTCGGCAAATTCTCTTGCCATATCTTGAAGGGCCTTCTGTTCTTCAGTTAAACTAAAGCTTATCACTCTCTCCTCCTTTGTTTTCTAAATGCTTACAGCATAAATATTCCTTATTGTCTTTGAATTTTATACTGGAAACTTTTTAGCATGTCAATTTATTATACTTCTTTATTAAATATAATCTCTTCTCGTGCCATAAGAAAAACAAGTTCTTTTATTCCTAAAATATTCTCAAAAATTTCCTGCGAACGGATATTTTTTTGTGGATCATGTTTTATATAAATAAATAATCTTCCTCTTTTTCTATTAATAAATACCTTTTCGATTAATTCATTAAGGCCCTTTGCTAAAAATTTTTCGATCAATTTCTCGATCCTCTCATAATAACCAAGAGAAGTAACATTTATTCCTTTAGCAGCTATCTCCACCGCTTCCTTGATTTTTCGATCTTTTAAATCAATTGAATAGACCAATGTTCTGATCTCCTCATTCAAGGATGGTTTAAAGGTTTTGAGCCTCTTCAAACTTAATAATTTGATTCCCGAAGGAAGAAATTTGTTCACGTGAGGGACAAACTCTTTCTCTATATAAAGAAAATTTGATTTAAATTCAAAACATTCAGCTTTTCCTTCCATTCCCAGGGGAAGAGCAGAAGGATAGGTAATTAACATTTTTGGATGAAATCCTTCCGAAAAAACAGTTGAAATTCCAGCTCTTCTTAAAGTCCTCTGTAAAACATTTATTAAATCAACATGAGATATAAAGCGAGTGGATTTAAGTTTTGAATAAAAAACTCGATAGCGAAAAACATTCTCAGTTTTCTTCCCGAAAGAAGGGCTTACTGTTTTTGGAATTTTAATTTTCTCCTGAAATTTCCTTTCGAGCAAGGACGGCAATGTACAACCTTCACATAAAGCGCACTGACTCTCCAAACAAGACAAAGTTTGCTCTTCTTTGAAAGCTTTATCGAACTCATTAAGAAGAAAAGATTTTTTAATCCCTGTATCGATATGATCCCAAGGCAGGACCGATTCTCTTTCCAAAAAAGATAAATAAAGATGGTAATTTATACCTTCTTCTCCAAATCCCTTATCCCAAAAGCGAAAATCAAAAAGCTCATTCCAGCTATCAAAACGTGCACCTTCTTTCCAGGATTTGTGCAAAACCTGATTCAACTTTCTGTCTCCACGGGAAAATACAGCCTCCAGAATAGAATTCTTGATAGAATTACTTTTAAATTTTACAGAGGGATATTTTTTCAGCCGGGACTTAAGAAACTTATGTTTCTCTCTTAGAATGCTCTCATCTTCTAGCTTTAGCCACTGAAAAGGTGTATGGGGCTTCGGGATAAATGAGGATACACTGAGGTTGATACGAGGTGCTGATTTAAGAACTCTATAGCCAATTCCGACTATCTTTTCCACCAACCTCGCAATCCCCTCTAAATCTTCATCTTTCTCTGTGGGTAGCCCTACCATAAAATACAGCTTGAGAAGCCTCCATCCTTGAGAAAAAGCATTCTGAGAAGCCTCCAATATCATTTTATCTTCCAGGTTTTTATTGATAACCTGGCGCAACCTTTCTGTCCCTGCTTCTGGAACCAGGGTAAATCCAGTCTTTCTTACCCTGGTAATGTCCGAAACCACTTCCGGAGATAAGCCTTTTGGCCTTAAGGAAGACAACGAGAGAGAGACTTTCTGTTTTACCAATTCTTCCATTAGAATTTTGATTGTTTTATCAAGATAAGGATAATCGCTTATTGAAAGAGAGGCTAATGAAGAATCCTCATAACCTGTTGACCGTAGGCTATTAAGGACATTTTTTAAGACCAAAGAAGGGCTTTTTATTCTGGGAGGGAAATAAATGTTCGATGCCTGACAAAACCTACACTTTTGAGGGCAACCTCTTGCCACCTCAATTGCCACCCTATCAAAAACAACTTTAATGTTTGGAACCACAATATTTTCTGGAAAAGGCGCCTTAAAAAAAGATAAAAAAACTCTTTTCTTTATCTTTTCAGGCGCTCCTTGATCTGGCTTCACAGCCAGAAGAAAAGAGGCCGGAGGATTATAGGGACTGTACAAGGAAGGCACATAAACTCCTTTGATCTTTGCCATCTCTTTTAACAGAGCACTTTTCTCCATGACCTCTTTTTTCAGGATCATATATCTTTCAATGATTTCCAGGAATGCATCTTCACCGTCTCCAATAAGGAACAAGTCAAAGAAATCAGCCACGGGCTCGGGATTAAAAACAGCCGGCCCTCCTGCAATAACCAGGGGATATTCCATACCTCTTTCTGATGAAAAAAAAGGGATACGGCCTAAATCAAGAATAGTAAGGACATTGGAGTAGTTGAGTTCGTAAAGGAGAGAAAAACCTAATATATCAAATTGAGCAATGGGAATTTTATTTTCAAGCGAATAAAGAGGAATGTTCCGGGATCGAAGCTTTTGTTCGAAATCAATCCAAGGAGCAAACACTCTCTCTGCTAAAATTGAATCACGATCATTAAGAAGAGAATACAGGATTTTCTGACCGAGATAAGACATCCCAATCTCATAAACATCTGGAAAGACAAGGGCAACTTTTGTTCTTACGCTTTTGGGGTTTTTTCGCACCTCGTTCCAATCTCCACCGAGATAACGACCGGGTTTTTCTACTTCTTTGAGGATTTCTTCCAAATTTTTCATTTAATCATTTACAGATATTCTAAATCCATAACAGATTTTTACTCTTAATAGACTCTTTATTTTATTGCTATTGAGTTGATTGTTCAATCAACAATATGGAAAGGTTTTTAAATCGCTTCTCTTCCATTTTGTGTGGGCAAAACATATCTTGATAGATGAATAGAAAGTGTTCGGGGATGGATGAAGCGACCTTTGAAGATTTAGCCTCCCTGAATTGCTCTTTGAGGGAATACGGCGAAGCCGGACACCGAGTATGTTTGAACTCAGGCCAGTGGATTCAGAAAACACGCAACTTTTGCCCCAGCGATATAAATATTTTAATTTTGCGAAGGCCAGCAGGTAAAAAAACCGTTTGAAGGCAAAGCGGGCATGGTTCCTCTCCTTGAAGGAGAGGAGAGCGAAGCCTGAAACCGAGCAGCTTTTGCCTCGCTGGGGCAAAAGTTGCGTGTTTTTGAACCTGCTGACCTGAGCTCTCCTTCAAACGGTTTTTTCACCCACTGCCCTTCGTCTATGCGTTAAAAAATAGATGAAGGGATGGCGTAAAAAATCTGAACGGGAGCAAGACCATTCACGAATACTTACTGATTATTATCCACACAAAATGGAAGAGAATCTTTAAATCTAATTTCTACACATTATAAAATCTTCTCATTTTCACGTTTAAAACGAGGGAAATTGCTAAATAATTGGTAAGAAGAGAGGAGCCTCCGTAGCTGAACAGAGGTAAGGGGATTCCTGCTATGGGAAAAAGCCCGATGACCATCATAACATTTATAAAAAACTGGAAAGAGATCATCATTGCCACTAAAAAAATAAGATATACCCCTGCCCTATCTCTAGATAGGCTGATAGATTGAAACAATCTCAAAAGGAAAAAAAAGTAGCAAAGCAATGCAAGCAGTATACCCATAAAACCAAATTCTTCCCCTATTATAGAAAAAATAAAATCTGTATGTCTGGCAGGTAAAAATCTTAACTGGCTTTGGGTTCCTTTTCTGAAGCCTTTTCCTAAAAAACCTCCTGAACCGATGGCAATTTTTGATTGAAGGATTTGATAACCTGAACCTAGAGGGTCCTGGCCAGGAAAAATCAAGGTCGTTATTCTCTTTTTTTGATAATCTTTAAGGCCAAAATTCCAAACAGCAATGCCGAGGGTCAAAATAACAATTAATATATAAACAAACGTTTTCTTGTTTAACCCGGCAAGGATCAACGCTAACAAAAAAATTGGAATATAACTCAGAGCAGTTCCCAAATCAGGTTGTAATGCTACAAGAAAAACGGGAACAGCGGTAAGGGCGACACCTAATAATCCTTTTCCCCAGGAAATGTAGTCTTTTCTATATTTAGAAAAAAAATAAGTTAAAATAAGGATAAGGGCTATTTTTGCGATCTCAGAAGGCTGAACTTGAAAAAAGGGAAATTTAATCCAGCTCCTGGCTCCAGCCACGAGTTTCCCAAAAAGTAAAACCACCCCAAGCAGGCCTATTGTAATAATATAGAAATAGAAAGATATCGCTACAAGTATTTTATAATCTATAGATAGAAACAAAAAAAGAGCTGCAGAACTTAAAATAATCCATATAATCTGTTTTAAAAAATAATTTCCCGGTAAATAATGAGAACTACTGTAAATAAAAGCCACTCCGATCATAGAGTTTAACAGCAAAAGACCAATCAAAATCCAGTCGATATTTTTAAGAAGATTTCTGTCTATCATATTTTTTTCTGTATAAATCAAATATTTGTCTCGCCAGAGGAGCAGCAGTTTCACCCCCCATGCCTCCGTATTCAACAAGGATAGTTACTATGATCTTCGGATCTTCCCTTGGAGCAAATCCTGTAAACCAGGAGTGGGTTTTAACCTCTTCTTCCTCTTCCTCAGTCATTTCCTCGAGCTTTTTAGTGCTGATAGTTTGAGTTGAACCTGTTTTACCACAAATATCATATCCAGATACCTTAGCGGCTCTTCCGGTTCCTTCCTTATTTACAGCTTCCCACATGCCTTGAATAACTTTTTCAAAATTGGCCTGGTCAATTTTTACGGTATAATTCTTTGAAAAGTGCGGGCTGCTCATTTTTTTATTCCCGGCCTGAGAATAAGACTTATACAAATGAGGAGAAATACCACTTCCCCTATTTGCAATCAGAGCTGTATGAGCAGCAACTTGAATAGGAGTCACCATTATGGGACCTTGGCCGATAGAAACTAAAATTGTTTCTCCTGGATGCCAAGGTTCATTCCTGAATTCTCTTTTCCACTTTGGATCAGGCATCAATCCATCTTTCTCTCCAGGTAAATCAATCCCGGTTTTTTCTCCAAAGCCAAGCATTCTTGCATAGCGGGCAATTTCTTCAATGCCCATTTCCTTTCCAAGCTGATAAATGTAAATGTTACAGGAATGCCTTATCCCGTCGTAAAGATTTACCTTCCCATGGCCTTGTTCAAGCCAGCAGGAAAAGGGACGACCATAAATTCGAATTGTCCCTCCACAGAAATAGGTTGTCTGGTCAGTCACTATCCCCAAGTCAAGAGCTCCTAAAGCCATTGTAAGCTTGAAGACTGAGCCAGGAGCGTATAATCCCCGAATAGCCCGATTCTCCAAGGGAAACTCAGGACTATTAACCAAATCCAACCATTCTTCAGAAGTAAAACGGTTGATAAAACTGTTAGGATCAAAATTAGGATAGCTGGTTAATGCCAGTAATTCGCCTGTTTTGGCATCCAAAACAACGATAGCCCCCTCTCTTCCTTCCAATAGTTCCTCAGCTTTCTTTTGAAGGTCAAAATCTAAGGCAAGAGTAAGATCCCTCCCCCTCCTGGACTCCAGTCTTGCTATCTCTCCTTTGCTTCTTCCCAGGCTATCAACAACTTCAACAAGTTGCCCGTCAACTCCGACAAGTCCTGCTTCATACTCTTTTTCTATTCCAGTTTTTCCAACAAGATCTCCAAGGCGTCTTTCCGGATGGATTCCATCTTCTAGTTCTTCTGGTGATATTTCCTGTAAATATCCTATAACATGAGCGGCTATACTTCCGAATGGATAAAACCTTTTTGGTTCTGTTTGAATAATTAACTCGGGTAACTCAAGTTTTCTAGCCTTAATCATCGCAACTTCTTCATTGGTCAAATTTTCCTTGACCACTATCGGTTTGAATAGAGGTAAGGATTCGTACTTCTTAATTCTTTCCTTTAAAACCTCTTCCTCAATCCCTAAAAGCCTTGCTATCTTCCGGCAGGACTTTTCATAATCTTCACAGTTTTCTCTGATGAGGGAAACTCTGAATGAGGATTTATTATTTGCCAGAATAGTGCCGTTTCTATCAGTAATTAGCCCCCGCTGAAAAGGCAATAAGATTTCTCTCATGCGGTTAGCTTCGGATCTCTCCCAGTATTTTTCATGGTCAAGAATCTGGATCTTCCAAAAATTAAGAATTAAAAAAATGAATAATAATCCAACAAGGATAAATATTCTCTTTGCCCTTTTTTGAACAAGGAAAAGATCCTCATAAATTTTGTCGTTTTTCATGGATAAGATTAAGGCTCACTCCTTTTGAATTTCCTAAATAGAAGAAATAAAACGCTTCCTAGGAGAGCGGTGATAAAAGGCTGAAAAAAGATCAGGCTTCTTCCTGTGTATACACTATCTGGGGATATAAAAGAATAAAGCAAAGCCCATAATATAAATTCTACGCTAACCAAGATTAGAATAAAAATAAAATTGCGGAAGAATGGATGGATATCGATTTTTTTGGAGATATATCCCGCCAAGTATCCAGTTATGGTCTTAGCAAGGCCGGCCACTCCATAAACTCCAAAAGAAAAATGGTCCTGGAGAAGCCCGCAAACCGCTCCCAAACAGGAACCGTAAATCTCACCTTTTTCTATGGCAAAGTATATTGTAACCAAACTGAAGAGATTAAAAAGCAGAATCAGATAGGGAGAAACCTTACTGAAAATTGTATTGAGTAAAAAAACAATAAATATTCCAAGAAAAACCTTAACAAAATTTCTCATAAGAGCTAATTCTCAAAAAATTCCTTTGGATCCTTCATAATAACAGCCACCTGATCCAGATAGCGAAAATCGAAATAAGGCTCAACCTTTATCTGCCAATGAAGAGATTTGGTTTTGTTTATAGAAACAATTTTACCTACTTTGATTCCAGAGGGATACATACGGTCAAAACCGGAAGTGATAATTTCTTCCCCTTCAGAGATACCTTTTGTTGTGGCAAGGATATATTCTAGAGAACACTGCCCTTGTCCATCGCCAACAAGAACTCCCATAGCCCTTTCCTGCTGAGAAAAAACACCGATCCCGCTTTCGTTGTCTGTAATAAGCTGAACCCTAGCTTCCTTAAGCGAAATAGGGCCTATGACCCGGCCCACTAAATTGCCGTTCTTATCCAGAACTACCATATTTTTCTTAAGTCCATCCATAGTGCCTTTATTGATAATTACGGATTTATGATAATTTGTAGCATCAAGCCCAATGACTTGAGCAGGTAAAATATTCTCATGCATCTTTAAAAGATTTTCCTGTATTTCTTTTTCACTTCTAAACTTTTGCAGAGCATTCGTGAGAAGGTTATTCTCCTGGCGAAGCATAAATATCTCTTTTTCCATTATTTGATTTTGACTCTGAACCTCCCGGAGATAAAAATAATTTTTCCAGATTTTTCCAATAGAGCTGAAAAAAGAAATAATTCCATGCTGGATAGGAGAAAAAATTGAAAACAAAGCTCTTTCAAAATAATTATCCTTCTGACCCAGAGGGACTTGAATAGAAATCAGTATGAACTGAACTAAGATTAAAGCTATGAGGATTATGAGATTTTTTTTCTCTTTTAGAAAAAGGGGCATAAAATTAAAATTGAATTAAATTAAAGATATCTTTTTTAAAAGGTCTAAATCATCAAGCATCTTACCTGCACCCATAACAACTGTGGTTAGAGGATCGTCAGTAATAAATACAGGCAGCTTGGTCTCTTCCCGTATACGTTTGTCCAGATTTTTTAAAAGAGCGCCTCCTCCTGTTAAGATTATGCCACGATCAATAATATCTGCCGATAGTTCGGGAGGAGTCTTTTCAAGAGAGACTCTTATGGCATTGATAATTGCTGAGACAACATCCTCAAGAGCTTCTCGAATCTCCTGGTCATCTATAATAATAGTCTTTGGGATTCCTTCTCCTAAATCCCTTCCTTTTATTTCTTTAGTCATAGGTTCATCCAGGGGGTAAGCTGAACCTATCTCTATTTTCAATTTCTCAGCACTTCTTTCTCCGATGAGCAAATTGTATTTCTTCTTAAGATATTGGATGATAGCTTCGTCCATTTCATTACCAGCAATCCGTATTGAATGATTAAAGACGATCCCATTCATAG
Organism: Candidatus Aminicenantota bacterium; assembly: GCA_016783445.1. GTDB lineage: Bacteria > Acidobacteriota > Aminicenantia > Aminicenantales > Aminicenantaceae > JADHWO01. Next base: position 21,363 of record JADHWO010000025.1, on the reverse strand, counting down.
AAATTACTGCAATATCAGTTGTTCCTCCACCTACGTCCACAATCATATTACCGGTCGGTTCAGAAATAGGAAGACCTGCTCCAACAGAGGCAGAAACTGGCTGCAGCACCAGATAGACCTCAGAAGCCTTTGCTCTCATAGCAACGTCTTTAACTGCTCGTCTTTCAACCTGAGTGATCCCAGTGGGAATTCCGATTACTATTCTTGGCCTTATCAAAAACATTCGATTGTTTGTGGACTTTTTAATAAAATAATCAAGCATTTTTTCTGCGATCTCAAAATCTGCAATAACGCCATCCCTCATGGGTTTAATGGTAAGGACATCAGCAGGGGTTTTCCCTAACATCTCCTTTGCACGGGTACCCACTGCCTCTACTTTACCAGTCTTCTTATTGACAACTACAATAGAAGGCTCCTGAACAATAATTCCTTTCCCTTTTAAATAGACCAGTGTGTTGGCAGTCCCAAGGTCAATTGCTAAATCACAAAACAACCTTTCTCTCAGAGAACTCATCAAACTCATCTTTATTCCTCTCTTTCTACAGGTCTTATTTAACATAATTTCTCTTTCCACGCAAATATTATTTCTTCTTGACTTTTTAGCCATTAAAAAATATATAATCAAAAACAATGATTTATAACATGAGGAGGTTCTCATGAGCAATCAATCCTTCAAGCCTTATATCTCTCCAGATCAATCTATGAAAGAAATATCTTTTAAAGCAATCTTCCTGGGGATTATTATGGCTGTTATCCTAGGAGCTGCAAATGCATATTTAGGCCTTTTAGTCGGAATGACAGTTGCAGCCACCTTCCCTGCTGCAGTTATTGCCATGGCTGTGCTTCGCCCATTTAAGGGCACGATTTTAGAGGAAAACATGGCAAGAACAACAGGAGCAGTCGGAGAAGCACTGGCAGCAGGAGCTATCTTTACTATCCCTGCATTTCTTCTAGTAAGAATAGATGGCAAACCTCTTTGGGAAAAATTCGATTTATTCAAATCTTCCCTGCTTATGCTCGTGGGAGGAATCCTCGGGGTCCTGCTCATTATACTTGTCCGCCGCACCTTAGTTGAAGATGCAGAACTCCCCTTTCCGGAAAGTGTCGCTTGTGCAGAGATGGTCAAAACCGGACAGAAAGCGGGCTCAGGCGCCGCTTACATGTTCTGGGCTATGGGGCTAGGAGGTCTTATAGAATTCTTCACCAGCAAAAGTGGTCTTCAATTTATTAAACCTTACAAACAACTAGTTTTTAAAATTCCTGGCCTGTCACGCATCACCTATCTCAATAGAGATAATATTGAAGTTACAAAAACGGGCCCTATAGAAGGAAGAATGTTTTTAGAGACACCTGCGGCAAACGCAGCTATGACAGGAGTTGGCTACATCATTGGGCCCAAGCTGGCAGCGCTCACTTTCTCTGGCGGAGTACTGGGATGGCTTTTCCTGATGCCAATTCTACTTTTTATCAGTGGAGACTTGAGTGAGATTGTCACTAAGTTTGATGGAAACTGGACTGATATGGCTGTTTCCGCCTACAACTCCCAGGTTAAGCCCATGGCAGTCGGAGCCATGCTTATTGGTGCCTTCTATACGCTGTTTAAGATGCGAAAAAGCCTCATTACAGGCATCGGCCGCTCCTTTGCTGATGTTAAGACCACAAAGGCAGGAGGCCCTTCAGAAACGATTCGAACTGATAAAGACCTGCCATTTCCTTCTATCGTAATCGCTATTGTAGCTTTGATCATCCCGATGGTCTTTCTCTACAATGTGTTCACCCGCAATATTGGTTCATCTCTTGTGTCTGCACTGGTCATGATAGTCATGGGCCTTCTTTTTGCGGCTGTGGCCGGTTACCTTGTGGGTATTATCGGGTCTTCTTCCAATCCAATTTCCGGTTTAACTCTAACTTCTCTACTTATCGCAGCCTTGATGATGGTTCTTATGGGACAAAAGGGAGCATCTGGAATCGCTGCTGTCATCGGCGTGGCTGCGGTTGTCTGCTGCATAGCCGGGGTAGCAGGAGATATGATCCAGGACTGGAAAGTCGGGCACATACTAGGCGGTACTCCCTGGCGCATGCAGATAGGTGGAATGATAGGTGTGGTTGCTGCGGCCTTAACACTGACTTTTGCCCTCCAGCTCTTCCACTCAACTAAAGGTATCGGGACTGACGCTCTTCCTGCGCCTCAGGCAAATTTGATGGCTATGATGGCCCAGGGAATAGTTGGAGGAGAGATGGCCTGGCCTCTTGTAATCGCAGGAATGCTTATGGGTGTTGGTTTTATCCTTATCGGGTCTCCCTCCCCAATGATCATCGCTGTAGGAATGTACCTTCCCTTTCGTGCAACAGCCTGCATCTTTTTTGGGGGAGTTTTAAAATACTTCCTTGATAGAACAGCTGCTAAGAAAAATCCAACAGTAAAAGGAAAAGAAATTGTGCAAAACATGGGACTTCTTTTAGCCTCTGGAATAATCGCAGGGCAAGCTCTGGGGGGACTCTTTACTTCAGGCTTAGAAGCCTTAAAGGAGACGATAAAACTTCCAGAGGTCCGGGGCAGTGAATGGCTTGGCCTTCTGATTTTCTTTATCCTCGGATTTATCCTGATCTACATCCCTTATAAGAAGATGGTCGCCTCTGGAGAGCACGGAGTTCCCTCGCCAGAAAACGAAAGCTAAACATCCGGTTATATTAACTTAATACTCAGCTTCCGTGAAAAAGAAACAAGTCCAAGAATCCCAGGTTAATCTTCTTGAACTAATCCCAGTCCAAAATATTAAATGGAAAGAAGAAGAAGGGCTGATTGTTCTTCTCAAGCCTAAACTCAAATATCCCTTTTTCAAGAAACACGTCCTTCCACGTCTGAAAAAACCTTACTACAAGATAAAACTTGATGCTGTGGGAAGCTTTATCTGGGAGATGTGTTGTGGAAGTTTTACTGTTAAAGATATAGGTAAAAGTTTAAAAGGTAAATTCGGAGACGAAATCGAACCTCTCTATGACCGATTAGCTCTCTTTCTCCAGAGTCTGGAAAAAAATCGTTTTATAACATACAAAGGGATAAATAAATAGCTCTTTTCTATTTTGTATGGGTAAGCAAAAGAAGTATTCGGGAATGGTCTCGCTCCCGTTCAGATTTTTTACGCCATCCCTTCTTCGCTTTTCTCGGCGGCTGCGTAACTCGCTCCGCTCAAACATACTCGCCGCCCGACTCTGTCGGATTCCCTCGAAGAGCGATTCAGGGAGGCTAAATCTTCAAAGGTCGCCTCATCTATTCCCGAATACTTCTTTTATACTATTAAGACATATTTTACTCATACAAAATGAAGGAGAACCTAGTAAATTAGGGACCGCTTCTATTAAGTACAGCGTTGAATAATAAGGGAATTTCCTTTAAAATATAATACTAAAATCAGGAAAAACATGTCTATAATCAAAATTATTAAATACGGAAATCCGATCCTCACTAAACGAGCTGAGGAAATAATAAATATCGATAAATATATCGAAAAGCTTGCTCAAAATATGGTCCACACCATGTACGCAGCTCCTGGCATAGGTCTCTCAGCTCCTCAGGTAAATCAAAGCAAGAGACTTATAACTATTGACCTTTCCGTGGGGGAAAAAAGTCGAAATCTAATTATCCTCATAAATCCTGAGTTAATTAGCCAAGAAGGGGAAATTGTCTCTGAAGAAGGTTGTTTATCAATCCCTGATATTAATGAAAAAGTAGCCAGACCCTCTCGTGTTGTTGTAAAAGGTGTTGACTTGAAAGACCACGAAAAAATTTATGAAGCCGAAGGCCCTCTGGCTAGAGCTTTATGTCACGAAATTGACCATTTAAACGGAAAATTATTCATCGACAGGCTCTCTTCCCTTAAAAGGAATATTGTCAAAAAGAAACTGAAAAAATGGATCCAAGAGGGCAAGATTTAATGAACATTGTCTTCTTTGGAAGCCCTAATTCAGCTATCCCCTCCTTAATTAAAATCCTTGAAGCAGGTCACAGCATCAAACTCATCATCACTCAGCCCGACAAGCCCTCAGGAAGAGGAAAAAAACTTATGCCATGCCCTATAAAAAGGATGGCTCAGGAGCTAAACATTCCCACCCATCAGCCAATAAAAATCAGGAAAGACTCCCTTGCACTCGATAAAATAAAGAAAATCCAGCCAGACCTTAATGTTGTGGTGGCTTACGGGCAGATCATCCCTTCTGAAATCATCTATCTACCAAAACATAACTCTTTAAATGTACACTTCTCCCTCTTGCCTAAATACAGAGGAGCATCCCCTGTCCAGTGGGCTCTTTTAAATGGAGAAGAAAAGACAGGAATTACTATTTTTGAACTCAACAAAAAGATGGATGAAGGAGATATTCTTATTCAAGATGAAGTCAAAATTTCCCCATATGAGAATGCCGCTGAGCTTGAAACTCGTTTAGCACAGAAAGGTGCAGAGCTTCTTATAAAGACGATTGCCCAAATCGATAAAATAAAGCCATACAAACAAGACCATTCCCAGGCTTCATACACTGCTAAATTAAGCAAAGAAAATGGAAAAATCGACTGGGCAAAAAACGCCAATTATATAGAAAGACAAGTAAAAGCTTTCACTCCCTGGCCTTCAGCCTATACCTTCTTTAAGAACAAAAGGATAAAAATTCATAAAGGCAGAAAAAAAGAAAGCCAAACCAAACCTTATTCTTTACCTGGCGTGATATTGGAAATAAATAAAGAAGGTATTAAAGCATGCTGCGGGGATGGCAGCATCTATCTCATTGAGATACTTCAGCCAGAGAACAAAAAACAGATGTTTGCATACGCCTATTCTCTTGGAGCAAAACTAAAACCAGGGGAAACGTTTACCTAGGCTTAAAGGATTTTTATTCTTCTTCTAGAATATAATTGAAGGGATTAACAGCTTTTCCATTAATGCGGACCTCATAGTGAACATGAGGGCCAATAGCTTTTCCTGTCTGCCCTACATTACCGATGACATCACTTCTTTTAACTTTTTGACCGGGCTTAACATTAAATCTGCTCAAATGGCAGTAAACAGTTGTTATTCCTCCTCCATGGCTAATGATAATTGTATTTCCTCCGATTTTTTCATTTTTTGTTTTAGCTACTATCCCATCGGCTGTTGCTACTATAGAATTTCCGTAACTCGCAGCAATATCCCAACCATAGTGGAAAGTCCTTTTCCCTGTAAAAGGGTCATCTCTCATGCCAAAATCAGAAGTTAACCATCCTGTTGTCGGCCAGACTGTGGGTGTATGAGCAAGTTTTGTAGAATACTGCTCAAAAAAACTCACCAGTGTATTCATGTTTTTATCAATAGTCTCAGCCTTCTGGTTGACGTTATTCATATGAGCAAGGCTTCTATCTTGAAGATAACTCTGAGAACTTATTCCCTGGTCAGGTTCTCTCCCGCCTCCACCTACACCAAGCTCTCTAAGAACTTCAGGAGATTTTAACCCGGCCATAATATTGATCTTTCTGGCATACTTTTCAAAATCTTCGAGAGTTGCCTTAAGTTTGTTAAAAGATACTTTATACTTAGTGATGGTTTGTTTTTGAACGGTATTCTCTTCAGTAAGTTCTTTGAATTTTTTTCTCGTAACATTCATCGTAAAATAATCAATGATGAATGCAGTAAGAACAAGGAAAATAAATGTGAAGATCCCAGCCAGAACTTTTACTCTTTTATCAGTCAGAGTTATGGCTTTATGTTTTCCTTTATTATGCGGAACAACAATCAAAGAGAAGAGTTTTTTGGCCATCAGTCCTTCTTACTTATCATATTTAAATTTTTAAAGTCAAGAGTTTATTTGATTTATTTAGGCGTTTCCTCCCTTACATTTTCCTTTACCCACTCAATAATCTCCTGTGTTGATGAACCCGGTAAAAAGATCTTGGATATACCGTTTTTCTCTAAATGAGGAATATCCTTGTCAGGAATAATCCCACCGGCAATAATAGTGATATCACCAGCTCCTTTCTTTTTAAGGAGATCCATGATTTTTGGGAAAAGCACATTGTGGGCTCCAGAAAGAATGCTTAATCCAATTACATCAACGTCTTCTTGAATGGCTGAGCTGACAATCTCCTCCGGGGTCCGTCTTAAGCCTGTATAGATCACTTCAAATCCAGCATCTCTTAAAGACCGACAGATTACTTTTGCTCCCCGATCATGTCCATCCAGACCAGGTTTTGCAATCAAAACTCTAATTTTTTTCTCTGCCATAAATTCCTCCAAATCAGCAAAGCGAAAAATCCATGATGTTTTTCTCTCTTATTGTCTCCTGTTTTGGATATTTTCCATCTAATATGTTATAGGCTCCTTGTATTCCCCAAAAACTTCCTTCAAGGAATCCATGATCTCTCCCAAGGTTGCATAGGCTTTAACACATTTTAAGATAAAAGGCATCAGATTTATGTCTCCTTCGGCAGCTTTTTTAAGATCACGCAATCTTTCCCTGACCTGTGAATTATTCCGTGTTTTCTTGATCTCTTTTAATCGAGCTAGCTGTTGCTTAGCCACAGTTTCATTTATATCCAATAAGGGAATAGGTTCATGTTCCATTTCAAAGGCATTAACGCCAACAATAAGCTTTTCTTTTTTCTCTACAGCCTGTTGATACCAATAAGCACTATCAGCAATTTCTTTCTGAGGGAATCCGAGCTCTATCGCCTTGACCATCCCTCCCATATCATCAATTTTTTTAATATAATCTTTGGCTTCTTTCTCCATCTCAGACGTCAGTTTTTCTATAAAATAGGATCCTCCTAAGGGATCGATACAGTTAATGACGCCACTCTCATGAGCAATGATTTGCTGGGTTCTCAAGGCAATTGTGACAGCTTCTTCAGAAGGCAAGGCATAAGTTTCATCAAGAGAGTTGGTGTGTAGGGATTGGGTTCCACCCAAAACTCCAGCCAGGGCCTGGATAGCAACTCTAATAACGTTATTATAAGGCTGCTGTGCCATTAAGGAAACTCCTGAAGTCTGGGTATGAAACCTCAGCCACATACTCCGCGGATTTTTTGCTCCAAATCTCTCTCTCATCACTTCAGCCCAGATCTTACGGGCAGCTCTGTATTTGGCAATTTCCTCAAAAAAATCATTGTGTGCATTAAAGAAAAAAGAAAGCCGCGGCGCAAACTCATCGATATCAAGCCCTCTCTCCTGCGACCACTCCACATACTCAATTCCATCCCTCAGAGTAAAAGCCAGCTCTTGGGCGGCTGTTGAACCCGCTTCTCTTATATGATATCCGGAAATAGAAATGGTATTCCACCTGGGAACTTCCTTGGTTCCGTATTCAAATGTGTCAACAATCAACTTCATGGACGGTTTGGGAGGAAAAACAAAGGTTTTTTGAGCGATGTATTCCTTTAATATGTCATTTTGAATCGTTCCTGATATAACTTTTGGAGAAACGCCCTGTTTTTCAGCAACAGCAATATACATAGCCCAAAGAACAGCAGCAGGTGGATTTATTGTCATTGATGTTGAGATTTTATCCAAAGGAATCCCATTAAAGAGAGTTTCCATATCAGCCAGAGAATCCACTGTGACACCACATTTTCCAATTTCACCCTCAGCAAGAGGATGATCTGAGTCTAGGCCCATTAAGGTAGGAAGATGAAAAGCAACACTTAATCCTGTTTGTCCATGAGAGAGCAGGTATTTATACCTCTTATTTGTATCTTCTGCGGTCCCGAATCCAGAAAACTGCCGCATTGTCCACAAACGGCCGCGATACATTGTCGGATGGACCCCCCTTGTGTACGGAAATTCACCGGGAAAACCAGATTGCTTCAAATAATCAAAATTTTCAAGATCAAGAGGTGTATAAACAGATTTAATTTTTCTCCCAGATACTGTTGAATATTCTTTTTGAATAGAAAAATCGTTTTCCATGGCCTTCTTATACTTTTCTTTTTTCCAGAGATTAAAAGAGCGTTCTAATTCTTTCTTAGGGGGATTGTTCTTTTTCAAGCGAGTTTTACCTCTCTTTGTTCAGATCTCTCGCTGGTATAATTCTTTCCTTATCCTGACAGAGTATCCTGTCCGTGTCAATCACCTTACTGGGTGATTCAAGGGGTGATTTTTTATCTCCAAATTCTACTTCAAGAGTGTTTGCTGCTCTATCGCAACTATTCATTATATTTAAGTAAAATGTGATACTTATTGGGTAGTGTTTTGAAAAAAATCTAACCTTTAAACAAGTATTATATTCTTAATCTTCTGTGACTTTAAAAACAATATCGTTTTCTCTAACAGGGCCTTCAACTTTTATCCCTACGGGCTCACCTGGTTTGGCTGAATCAACAGAAGCATGTTCAACCTGAATGGATTCTACTTTCTGGTAAAAATCAGTAGTGTGTCCTTTAATATGAATTGAATCTCCAACCTGGAGCGTTCCTTTAGACAATTCTAAAATTCCGACATTTATCTTTGAGAAATAATGTGTGATTCTTCCAATCTCTTCCTCCATTGAAGCCTCCTATCTGAATGCTTATTTAAAAACTACCAAAACCAGGAAAATTACGCAAGCTATTTCAAGCACAAAGGACAGAGCCTCCATTCACATTTAAAACTTCACCTGTTATATGTTTAGCCAAGTCTGAGGCTAAAAACAAGATCGGCCCGGCGATATCCTCCGGAGTGGGAATTCTTTTTAAAGGAATAGATTCCTGAACTTCACGCCGAAAATCTGGATTTTTAAAAACTTCTGAACACATATCTGTTTCTACCCAGCCTGGCGCGATACAATTAACACGGATGTTATAAGGAGCCAATTCTGATGCAAGGGATTTTGTTAAGGATACAACGGCACCTTTACTGGCCGCATAATGAGAGTGAAAAGACTCACCCCTTATAGCAGCTGTGGAAGAAACATTAATAATCCAGCCTCTTTTTTCCTTCTTCATGAAAGGAACCACAACGTTACAGGTGAAGAAAACACCGTCCAAATTAACCTTCATGGTTTCCGCCCAGACTTCTTCCGACATACTACCCATCTCTCCATAGGTCCATATCCCAGCATTGTTAACTAATATATCTATCCGAGCCCACTTCTTGATCAATTCTTCTATCATGAGGTTGACATCCTTCTTCTGAGAGATATCTGCTTGGAATACCAAGCATTCACTTCCAATTTTTTCAATTTTTTCTCTAACCTTTTCAGCAGCTTCTTTCTGTTTTTGAAAACTTATGGCTACATCGCAGCCTGCCCTAGCAAACAAAAGTGCTGTAGCTCGTCCAATCCCTCTTGAACCTCCTGTGATTAAAACCTTCTTCTCCCCTAAATGAATCATAGTTTATCCTCCATCAAGATTTATAAATTATCTGCTCTTGATTTATGTCTTATTCTTCCCGCTATATGGTTTAACCTCATTCTCTGATTTCATTTGGCATATAACCATCAATAATTAGTGGCTCTTATTCCATTTGTATAGGTGATAAGAAGAAAATATTTGGGGATAGCTTCGCTTCCTTCAGATTTTTCACGCCATCCCTTCTTCGCTTTTCTCGGCGGCTGCGTAACTCGCTCCGCTCAAACATACTCGCCGCCCGACTCTGTCGGGTTCCCTCGAAGAGCAATTCAGGGAGGCTAAATCTTCAAAGGTCGTTTCATCCATCCCCGAATATTTTCTTTACCTGATACATACATTATCTATACAATTTGTATAGGTGCCTAATTAGTTTATCTGATTCCTGATGTCAGTAGTCCAGAGACAGGTTTTCTATTTCATCAAACTGGAGACATTGGTAGATCTTATCCTCATTTGGAACAATCTTATCTTTTAAAACAGCAAAATATTCCTCAGGTTTTGGGAGCACAGCCGAAAGAGCTGCGATAGCAGCAAGCTCTGCTGAACCAAGGTAAACACGAGCTTTATCTCCCATCCGGTTATCAAAGTTGCGGGTTGAAGTCGAGATAATCGTGGCTCCGGGGCGAACCCTGGCCTGATTTCCCATACACAGAGAACAACCAGGAATTTCTGTTCGGGCTCCGACACTTGTAAAGATGGAATAATAACCTTCCTTTATTAATTGAGCTCTGTCCATCTTTGTTGGAGGGGTTATCCAAACTCGGGTTCCCAGGTATCCTGCTCCTTCGAAGATTTTTCCGACTGCTCGAAAGTGCCCAATGTTTGTCATGCAGGATCCGATAAATATCTCATCAATCCTGTCACCAGCAACATTAGAGAGGAGTTTTATATCATCTGGGTCATTTGGACATGCAACAATAGGCTCTTTGATATCTTCGAGGTTAATCTCAAGAACTGCTGCGTATTCAGCATTTTCATCTCTCTCGAGAAGTGATGGATTTTTTAGCCATTTCTGACAGGCTTCCACTCTTCTCTTTAGAGTGTCGGCATCCTGGTATCCATCTTCTATCAGCTTCTTCATCAAAGCAATATTGCTTCGGAGATAACTGCCTACGCTCTCCTTACTCAGAGCAATAGTCCCTCCTGCAGCAGAACGTTCTGCTGTTGCGTCTGTAAGCTCGAATGCCTGCTCCACAGTAAGTTGAGGCAGTCCTTCCATCTCAAGAATTCGACCATTAAAAATATTCTTTTTTCCCTCTTTTGCTACTGTAAGTAATCCTTCCTGAATTGCAAAATAAGGAATAGCATTTACTACATCTCTAAGGGTGATTCCCGAGTTCAGTTTTCCCTTGAATTTCACAAGCACTGATTCCGGCATATCCAGCGGCATGAATCCCAATGTCCCTGCAAAAGCAACAAGGCCTGAGCCTGCCGGAAAGCTGAGTCCGGTTGGGAAACGTGTATGAGAATCTCCACCAGTACCCATAGTATCAGGGATCAGGAGGCGGTTCAGCCAGGAATGGATAACACCATCACCAGGCTTAAGGACCACACCTTTCCTCTCAACAATAAACCGGGCAAGGGATTTGTGCATTTTTACATCTGTTAGCTTCGGGTAAGCAGCAGTATGACAGAAAGACTGCATAAACAAATCTGATTGAAACTCCAAACATGCAAGCTCTTTTAGTTCATCTGCAGTCATAGGGCCAGTGGTGTCTTGGGATCCTACAGTTGTCATCTTTGGCTCACATGCTGAACCAGGAAGAACTCCATCCACATTACATGCTTTTCCAACAATCTTCTGCGCCAGGGAATATCCCTGCCCCTCTTTAGGAGAAGGATTTTCAAGAGTGGTAAAAAAATCTGCCTCGGCCATACATAGCTCTTTGCGGGCCTTATCTGTTAACGCCCGCCCGATGATCAAGCTGAGACGTCCTCCGGCTCGATACTCATCTTTAATCGTTGCCGGCTGGAATTTAAACGAGGCTATTGTCTCTCCTGTCTCACTTATTACTGTTTCTGTTTTTGTGTTAATGGTGATGATATCACCTGTTTTCATCTTCGTTACATCACACTTAATCGGCAGCCCCCCTGAATCCTCCACTGTATTGAAGAAAATAGGGGCAATCATACTCCCAATAACGATCCCTCCCTTCCGCTTATTCGGCACAAAAGGAATATCTTCTCCAATATGCCACAGCAAAGAATTTGTGGCAGACTTCCTCGAAGAACCAGTCCCTACAACATCTGCAACAAAGGCAACGCCATTTCCTTCATCACGGAATTCCTTGATTTTATTTATACCGCCGGGGAATCTTGTCTCTCCCATGGAAAGTGCATGAAGGGGAATATCAGGCCTGCTCCAGGCATACTTTGCAGGAGATAGGTCATCAGTGTTTACTTCTCCCTCAACCTTGAATACCTTGACGGACATCTTTTCTGGCATTTGAGGTTTTGAAAGGAACCAATCTCCATTTGCCCAGGAGACCAAAACCTCTTTTGTTTTGGGATTTTTTTCTGACAGTCCAACGGCCTTGTCAAAAGTGTTATAAACAAGAATTATCTGTTTTAACGCGTTAACAGCTTCAGTCGCTAGTTTTTTATTCTCCAAAAATCCCAGCAAAGGATCGACATTATATCCTCCAAGCATTGTTCCAAGAAGAAATACAGCCTGCATTTTAGATAACAGTGGCGAAAAAACCTCTCCTTGTGCAACTTTAGTCAACCAGGCTGCTTTGACCTTTGCTGCCGTGTCCACCCCTGGTGCTATTCGATTTTTCAACATGTTCAGTAGGAGCTCCCCTTTGCCTTCAGGCGGATTTTCCAGAAGTTTACACACTTCCTCTGTCTCCTCAGGATTTAAAGGCAAGGGGGGAATCCCCTGTTTCAGTCGTTCAGCTTTTTGTTTAAAATATGATTCCAGCATTCTAGGTTCTCCCTATTTACTTTATCTTGTTCAGTATACCATATAGAATATCTAAAATTATTTATTAAAAATATTTTTTTATCAAATTTCTTGGATATTATGTTGATTTTCATCTCAAAAAATTATAAGATTTTTCTTTCCTTTTCTTTTCATCTTTTTCACATAATTATATAATTGGAGGAATAAATTATGGATAATACCGCAACTGAGAAAGCCAAAGAACATTTTGCCCAAATAGTTGAAGAACAGCTAAAACGTGTTGAGGAATTAAAAAAAGCTCAGGATTGGATTGATTATTCACAGGTCAAACCGATTATTATCGGAATCATTGGAGGAGACGGAATCGGGCCTTTTATCGCTAAAGAATCCCAGCGAGTTTTAGAGTTCATGCTCCAAGAAGGATTAAAAGAAGGTAAAATTGAATTCCGCAATATTGAAGGGCTGACCATAGAAAACAGGTCTGAGCACAATAAATCTATCCCCGATGATGTTTTGGAAGAAATCAAAAAATGCCACATCACACTCAAAGGCCCAACTACAACACCCAGAAAAGGAGATCCCTGGCCGAACATTGAAAGCTGCAACGTTGCTATGCGACGCTACTTAGACCTCTTTGCCAATGTTAGACCTGTAAAAGTCCCCAAAGAGGGATTAGATTGGATGTTTTTTCGAGAAAACACTGAAGGTGCCTACATCATGGGAAGCAAGGGAATAAACGTTACTGATGACTTGGCTGTTGATTTTAAAATCATTACATCCCAGGGTGCCGAAAGAATCATCCGGTTGGCTTTTGAATATGCCAAAAAAAATAACATTAACCGGGTTACAATAGTAACCAAGGCCAATGTGGTTAAAACCTCAGACGGAAAATTCCTTGATATAGGTTACAAAATAGCAAAAGAATATCCTGAGATCGAATGTGATGACTGGTACATCGATATCATGACTGCTAAACTTATAGATCCCAAACGCAGAACACAGTTTAAGGTTATAGTCCTCCCCAATCTTTATGGTGATATCCTTACTGATGAAGCTGCAGAATTCCAGGGAGGAGTTGGGACAGCCGGAAGCGCAAATATAGGAAAACGTTATGCCATGTTTGAAGCTATTCACGGCTCTGCTCCCCGCATGGTAAAAGAAGGGCGAGCAAAGTATGCAGACCCATGCAGTATGATCCGGGCTACAGCAATGTTAATCAACCACATTGGTTATCCTGAAAAAGCCAAAAACCTTGAGATGGCTTTAGACATCTGCGGCCAATACGAGAAAAAACTGGTTATTACAGGCCGAGATACAGGAACAACAGGCGCAGAATATTCTGATTACCTCATGGAGACCCTTCAGGACCCACAATTACAAGAAAAGTGGGAAAACTATACTAAACAAGTCTAAGTCACAAAAAAGGAGCTGAATATAAATAACAGATTAGGATGAAATAATTTCATTCTTAATAAATAAATATTACAGGAGGTTTAATAATGAGAAAAAAAATTACAGTGATTGGAGCTGGCCATGTTGGAGAAGTGACTGCATTTAAACTGGCCGAAAAAGAATTGGGAGATGTTGTTCTGCTGGACGTCATTGAAGATATGCCTATTGGAAAAGGTCTGGATATGCGGGAAGGCGGACCTGTCGGTAAATATGACTCCGCAATAGTCGGGACAAACTCCTACGGAGATACAGCCAACTCTGATATTATCGTCATCACTGCAGGAAAGCCCAGAACGCCTGGAATGAGCAGGGACGAGCTGGTTGAATCAAACTTCAATATTGTCAAGCCAGTAACCGAAGAAATTATCAAGCACTCCCCTAATGCAATGATTCTTGTTGTCGCAAATCCTCTAGATGCCATGGCTTACACTGCTTTTAAAGTCAGTGGATTCCCAAAGAATAAAGTCTTCGGGATGGCAGGAATCCTCGACACCACACGCTTCAGGGCTTTCATTTCTATGGAGCTCAATGTTTCTGTTGAGAATATCCAGGCTCTAGTTCTGGGAGGACATGGAGACACCATGGTTCCTATAGCCAGATACACCACTGTTTCCGGAATTCCGCTCAGCCACTTCCTGCCACAAGACAGGATTGATGCTATTATTGAAAGAACAAGAAAAGGCGGCGGTGAAATCGTTAAATATTTGAAAACCGGAAGTGCTTATTACGCACCTTCTCTTGCAGTAGCAGAAATGGTTGAATCTATTGTTAAAGACAAGAAAAAAGTTCTCCCCTGTTCAGCCTATCTCGAAGGAGAATACGGAATTAATGACCTCTATTTTGGAGTGCCGATCAAATTAGGAGCAAATGGAGTTGAGGAGATCATTGAGATAGATTTAACAGACGAAGAGAAGGAAGCAATAAAGAGCTCGGAAGCTGCTGTTCGCAGTGTTATAGATCTGCTTAAATTCTGACAAGAATGGCTGAACACAGAATTGAAACCCCTGTTTCAGACGAACTTATAACCAATCTTAGAGCTGGAGATAAAGTTTTTATCACAGGTTACCTTTACACAGGAAGAGACTCAGCCCATAAAAAACTGATTGATCTTGTCAATGAAGGCAAAGAGCTGCCAATAGATGTCAAAGGTCAATTTATCTACTATGTCGGTCCAACTCCAGCCCGTCCCGGAAAGCCGATCGGCTCTGCCGGCCCAACTACAAGCTACAGGATGGACTCTTTTGCTCCAACTCTTCATGCCCTTGGTCTCAAAGGAACAATCGGAAAGGGCTCCAGAAATGAAGAAGTCAAAGAATCCCTGAAAAAATATAAAGCTGTCTATCTCGCTGCTGTTGGCGGAGCCGGAGCCCTCATTTCTAAGAGCATTGAAGGAGCAGAGGTTATTGCATATTCAGAATTGGGCCCTGAAGCTATAAGAAAGGTTGAGGTCAAGGACTTCCCTTGTATCGTAATCAATGACATGTATGGCGGCGACCTGTACGAAGAAGGCAAAAAACAGTACAAGAGAGATTAACCTCAAGGCAAAAAAACAAGCTGTAAGTTTTACCCTACCTGGGAATTGTGTTTGCGAGGAACGAAGAGACGCGGCAATCTCACAATGTATTCTTTCGTTTAAGAAAGATTTTAGGGTTAGAAAAATATTCCCAGTTCATTTGCAACATAATTTATAAAATCAGAGAAACGAACGATTATAGAAAAGGATAAATACAATGAAAATTCATGAGTATCAAGCCAAACAAATTCTAAACAAGTTTGATGTCCAAATCCCCCAGGGAGAGGTAACTGACTCAGCTTCTATAGCTCGCGATATTGCAGAAAAGATCGGGCCTAAGGTAGTGCTAAAAGCCCAAATACATGCAGGAGGAAGAGGCAAAGGAGGCGGCATCAAGCTTGTCGGAACTCCAGAAGAGGCAGAAAAAATTGCCCAGGAAATGATCGGAATGACTCTGGTCACTCATCAAACTGGACCAGAAGGAAAACTTGTAAAAAGAATTCTCGTGGAAGAAGCTCTTGATATTGCCCGGGAGCTTTACATAGGAATTGTCATTGACAGAGCAAAAGAGGCTCCTGTTGTCATGGCTTCTTCAGAAGGCGGAGTTGAAATTGAAAAAGTCGCTGCTGAAATCCCGGAACTGATCTTTAAAGAATATGTCAATCCAGCCTTTGGATTTCTTCCATTTCAAGCACGAAGCTTAGCTTTTAAACTGGGACTCGAAGGAGATTCCTTTAAACAAGGTGTCAAGTTCATCATGAGGCTTTACGAAGCTTTCAAATCCACTGATGCATCTCTGGCAGAAATAAATCCTTTGCTCGTCACAGAACAGGGAAATGTTTTCGCTCTGGATGCTAAAATGAATTTTGATGACAACGCTCTCCTTCGCCACCCTGATATTAAAGAAATGAGAGACCTGGATGAGGAAGATCCTTTAGAAGCCGAAGCTTCAAAATTCAACCTGAATTATATCAAGCTGGATGGAAATGTTGGCTGCATGGTTAACGGGGCGGGCTTAGCCATGGCTACTATGGATATCATTATGCACTCTGGAGGAATGCCGGCAAACTTCCTCGATGTAGGCGGTGGAGTCTCAGAAGAGGCTGTAAAGAATGCTTTTAGAATTCTTGTCTCGGATAAAGACGTAAAGGCAGCCTTGATCAATATTTTCGGAGGCATTGTACGCTGCGATTTAGTAGCTAATGGCATAGTTAAAGCAGCCAAAGAATTGAGCCTCGATATCCCGATGGTTGTCCGACTTGAAGGAACAAATGCAGAACAAGGAAAAAAGATCCTTGAAGGATCAGGGCTGTCTTTTTTCCCTGCAGAGACAATGAAAGAAGCTGCTGAAAAAGTTGTTCCTCTTGCGAAACAATAAGATATAAAAGGAGTGGAGCATGAGTATAATCATTGATGAAAAAACGCGAGTTGTGGTTCAGGGAATCACAGGAGGAGAAGGAACTTTCCATACCCAAAAGATGCAGGAGTATGGAACAGCAGTGGTCGCTGGAGTTACACCTGGAAAAGGAGGTACAACCCACCTCAACGTTCCTGTCTATAACTCGGTTGCCGATGCTGTAAAAAAAGAAGGAGCCAATGTATCTGTAATTTTTGTTCCGGCTTACTTTGCCGCGGACGCTATCATGGAGGCAGCAGATGCAGGTATCAAATGTGTCGTCTGCATAACCGAAGGAATCCCGACTTTTGATATGATAAAAGCAAAATTTTTCCTCAAAGAAAAAGATTGTTACCTTATTGGCCCCAATACTCCAGGCATCATATCTCCCGGAAAATGTAAAATTGGCATCATGCCCGGCCATATCCATACTCCTGGAACAATTGGCATTATCTCACGTTCTGGCACATTGACGTACGAAGCTGTAGACCAAGTCTCTAAGTTAGAGTATGGGCAATCAACAGCGGTCGGCATAGGAGGCGATCCTATTGTTGGTCTAAAATTTATAGAACTTTTAAAACTCTTTAAGGAAGATAAAGATACAGAAGCCGTTATACTTATCGGAGAGATCGGAGGAACTGCCGAGGAAGAAGCTGCTGTTTACATCAAGGAAGAATTCCCAAAGCCAGTTGTAAGTTTTATTGCAGGCCAGACCGCTCCTCCTGGAAGGCGAATGGGCCATGCAGGTGCTATCATTGCTGGCGGAAAAGGAACAGCCAAAGAAAAAATGAAAGCCCTGGAGGATGCTGGTGTCTATGTAGCCAAGAGCCCTGCTGAAATCGGCCAAAAAGTTAAAGAAGCACTGAGCTAATAGCGATTAAATCAAAATACAGAAAAAAGGCAAAAAAGGGGAAATTTCTTTTAAAAAAACACACAATATCATGAATTTCTAGTGTGGACACTAATGAAAAATTATAAAATAGTTTTTTTCGGCTTTTTCACTCTGATCCTATTCTTAATCCCTGTACTAGAATTCAATTCCAAAAGTGGATATCCTGAATTTTTTATTTTAAATTCAGCAGAAAAAAAAGAAAATCTCCATAAACAAGAAGCTCCGGATACAATAATTAATACTACGGTTGATAAAAAATATCTTTTAGGAAAATTCAATCCTGCCGAAGAGCGTGCTTTTGTAGAGGTTGACTTAAAATGTGCAAATAGAAAAGGTCTGTATTTGAGAAAAGAAACCTACGATGCTTTTATAAAAATGTTTGAAGCAGCCCTTAAAGATGGGATAGAACTGAGTATCATCTCAGCAACACGAAACTTTAAAACTCAAAAATACTTATGGGAAAGGAAATGGAGCGGTAAAAAACTCGTCAGCGGAAAAAACCTTGCAAAAAACATATACAATCCCATTAAAAGAGCCATAATTGTTCTAAAATACAGCTCTATGCCGGGAACCTCCCGGCACCACTGGGGAACAGACATCGATTTAAATAAGGATAAAAATGATTATTTTTTGACAGATAAAGGGAAAAAAATCTACAAATGGCTCAAAGAAAATGCTCATCTTTATGGTTTTTGCCAAACATATACACAAAAAGACTCATTAAGGGCAACAGGTTATGAAGAAGAAAAATGGCACTGGTCCTATATCCCCCTTGCTAAATTTTTCTTGGCTCAATACATCAATAAAGTAAGCTATGATGATTTAAAAGGTTTTATGGGTTGGGAAACAGCTAAAGAAATAAAAGTCATACAAAATTATATCCTGGCAATTAATAAAGATTGCAAGTAATTGACTTAAAGTGTTACTCGTTTATGCCTGGAAATTTTACCTTTTATATTTGACATAAGAAGCATCAGAGAGGATAATTTTTCTGATGAAACAAAAGTTAAAAGTTGATCTTCACGCCCATACGGCTGAGGATCCTTACGAATATATAAATTATACAGCTTACCAGCTTATCGATAGGGCAAGCCAGAAAGGATTTGATGCCCTCGCTATCACAAATCACAACACAGTTACATATAATAAAAAATTAGTCAGGTACGCGGAAAACAAGGGAATCGTTCTCATTCCTGGAATGGAAGCGACCTTTTCCAGGAAACATGTCCTTCTTATTAATCCCGGTTTTAACAAAAATCCTTTGAACAGGCCATTAGAGGACCTGGTAAAAATTAAGAACGATAAGAATCTGATTATTGCTCCTCACCCTTTTTTCCCAACATCAAAATCACTCCAACAAGAACTTTTCTCCTATATTGAATATTTTGACGCTATTGAATTTTCCTTCTTTTACAACCATTTGATAAACTGCAACAAAAAGGCTGCCCATGTCTCCAATCAGTATAAAATCCCCCTTGTTGGAACATCAGACTGCCATAATATCTGGCAACTCGGAAGCTCTTATACTCTTGTTGAAACAAAAAAAGAACTTTCCTCAATAATCGAAGCCATAAAAGAAGGTAAAATCGAGACCTGCACAACTCCCCTTTCACTTCTCACTATGGGCAGGGTTGTTATGAACTTTTTTGTCTTTCATAAATTTAAGCCCTACTATAAGATGTAACTACTTTCCTGGGAAGGTTTTATTCTCAGGAATTAATTTTATCATTCAAGGAGGACTGTAATGAAAAATACTTTCAGGTTTTATCTCTTAATATTGTTTGTCTTGTTCCTTTCTTTTTCATTATCTTCAGCTGCTCAACAGACTAAAGCCCAACAATCCAGACCACAACCTCCTCCACTTAAAGCTCACCAGGTCAAAGGTAATATCTATGAAGTCAAAGGCGGAAGCGGCGCCAATACCGGATTTATTATCACAGAAAAGGAAGTCCTTGTTATAGATGCAAAAATGAGCGAAGAGTCAGCCAAACAGATGATCGCTGAAATAAAAAAATTGACTTCGAATCCCATGAAATATGTTATTATCACACACAGCGACGGCGACCATATTAACGGTCTTGTAGGTTTTCCTCCAGATGTAACCGTAGTCTCTCATCATCAGACAAGAAAGGATATGGATGAAGCCTTTAAAGAGCCAAAGCAAAGGCTTTATCTTCCAATTCTGACATTCTCTAAAAAACTTAAACTCTACTCTGGAAACAAAACAATCAAGTTATTTTATTTCGGCCCAGCCCATACAAGTGGTGATATTGTTGTCTATATTCCAGACGAAAAAGTCGCTTTTCTCGGAGATCTCCTCTTTCTTGGCAGGGATCCCTTGGTCCATAAGCACAAAAACGGAAATTCCTTTGGACTTGTAAAAACTTTAAAAAACATCCTGAAACTTGATGCAGACACCTTTGTGCATGGACACGGCGACATCGCAAGCAAAAGCGATATTGAAGGAGTAATTAAATCTCTTGAAGATAAGCAACTAAAAATAAAGACTCTTATTAAAGAGGGAAAATCTTTAGACGAGATCAAGAAAGCCTTCAATGTAGAGGATCGTCCTCCTCTTCCTGGCAGACAACGCAGGATCGGGCTTGTTGAGGCTATCTATCTCGAAATTACAGAAAAAAAATAGCTGTCCTGTCTATCTTTCCTCCTCTTGAAACTGGAACTTTAGTAAAACATCCAGTTGGCTTGCATTTCGTAGGAGGCGAAATTTCACTTCATCATTCCACTTAAATTTGGCTAAATAAATTCTCAGGTCATTTATATCGTTAAAACTCATCCCATCAACTGAAAGAATAACATCCCCTTTTAAAAAATTTGAATTTTTTGCCACTCCATTTATAGGCTTGCTCTCAACTACTAAATTGTCAAGTCCATCAAATTTTTTAAAACGTAACCCCACAGAGGGAAAAGCAGGTATTTTCTCTTCAGCAATTCCCCAAACATAATCTGCCAAACTTCTTGCTACACGGAGACTTTTTTTCCCTTCAGGGACAACAAGACAAATAACCGTCTTAAAAGGCAAAGTGCTTCTTTGGTAGGCTCTGCGGTTTATACCCAAATTATAAAGAAGATGACCTGAACCAGCCAGAATTACCACCTTTCTGCCTTCTCTTTCTTTAGCCCGGAGAGCATGGAAGGCCATGACTTCATCCCATGCCGATTGAGCCCGATAAAGCCCCTCAAATGCCATTTCTAAACCTCTGCCTTTCATTTGAGGCGGAAGTTCTGTGCTTTCAAATATAGTCCGGATAAGTGTTCTGTGTTCTTCATGTGAGAGCCCTGGCTTAGGAGTGATTTTTTTCTCCTCTTCTGACAGCGCATTCCAGCCTTTTTTCCTGATTGTTGTGATGATTGTTTTTGGAACATTGATAGCGTACAAAGGTATCTTTTTATCTTTAGCAAGCTTAAATATTCCTTTATAAAAGCCATAATTATAATTCCAGTTGATATACCACTTAGATTCTTGAATGAATTCGTGCTGGGAAAGAATCCCCATACTCCATTTATTTAAAACTTCCTGGAAGCCAACAGGAAACATCTCCAAGCCAATGGCTAAGTTTTTATCCTGCTCGTATAAAGCATTAATTATATCCAACTGAATATCATGCATGGGCAGGCTGTTATGGCTCTCTCCTATATATATGAAACGGCTTTTTCTCATTTCCTTTATCATATTAACAAAAGGAATAGATTTTCCTTCATGCGCTGAATAGATCCTACCTGCTGTAACTTCCATGGTTTTATCTTTGAGCGTTTTGTTCCCAATTTTAAGAAGAAGAGTTTTATCCTCTTTTTCTTCCCCCTGAAGTAAAGAAAAAACAAAAATAAAAAGAGAAACTGT
>JADHWO010000105.1 GCA_016783445.1 Candidatus Aminicenantota bacterium | reverse complement strand
CTTTGGTCTCAAAGGTTTCATCGAATACAAGATTTATAAACATCTTTTTGTCAAAATCCGGGTAATATCGTTGAATGGTATCTGCGAACATATTGACTGACTTTTGAGTAAAAAAGATATCTTTTAATCGTTCTGCCATATTTACTCCTTTGCAGTTATATTATTTAAAGTTTAACTTGATTTCAAATTTATTTAACCTGAATTATTCATAAAAACTGCCGATGCCATCATTCATTTTCAATAATATCAATTCGTTAGCATGATTTTTCACCAGTTCTAGAACATCACTCTGTTTTTAAATTTATCTATATCATCAATCATCGGCATTTTTTACTCTCCGAGCGAGGCGATCTCACCGTATCTGCTTTGTTGCAAAGGATTTGCGGTGGAGGACCACAGCTTCATCCTTTACGCCTCGCATCTACGGCAACCTCGACTCGTGAATAATCCAGGTTAATAACACTTTAAAATCCTTTTATCCTGGCGAAATAGGGGTTTTTACTTATGGGATCGGACCAAGCTAATTTTATTATAATAAAAAACATAAGCATAATAATTGCCTGTTCTTATGCCTTAAATTCCTTTTTTAAAGGTAAAATAATGTTTTAAGCTCACAGTTTATATATTCCTTGATTTGATGCTGGAATGTGAGTACTCTATATTGGAATATTCGGGAGTATTTTTTAAAGGAGTCCTGGATGGTGAAGACATTAACCTTGAATGGTAAACGGTTGCCCGGGATCTTCAGTTTTTTCTCAGGGATTGGGATGATGGCGGCTTCTATCCTCACCATACAGCACTTTTTTCTCGCCAACTACCCCAGAACCATCTTTGAAGGATCGTTCTGTGACATCAGCGCTTTTCTCAACTGCGACAACTCAGCTTTTTCATCTATAGCCCAGGTTTTAGGGATTCCAATTGGTTATTTCGGCCTGATTGTCGGTCTTTTGGTTGCTCTGGGAGCCCTTTTCCCTTCGGAGAGCTTCGAGCGAACTAACACTTTTATCGCCTTCCTCAATGTGCTGGGGGTTGCCGGGCTCTTTATCTACTCCGTATTCCTCCTTGGAAGCCTGTGTCTGTTTTGTGCTGGCTTCTACATATTTACAATTCTGAGTTTTATCCTTTTTTGGCGATATGGAATTGGACGAAGCCAGGGAGGTTTTCTTATAAGGTTTTTCCGTCCATCTATAAAGATACTTGTTACCGTTTTTTGTATTTCTGCACTAGGAGCCTACGGGATGATTCAATATCATGAAGCTAAAAAGGAGGCGAAAGCTGCCGTTGCGTTGCGCATCATCAAACAGTTCTACGAGCTTCCAGTGGTCGGCAACCCGAGTTTCATCTCACCTTACTGGACTGTCCGGTCCACAGAGAATTTTGAGGATGCTCCCATCCAGGTTATTGAGTATGTAGATTTTCTCTGCCCGGACTGCCAGTTCCTCACACAACAACTCAATATATTTAAAGAGGAGTTCGCCGGGAAAATCAACGTCGCATTTCAGTTCTTCCCTTTAGAAGGGCAGTGTAATACTGTAGTTGATAAAGATCTTCACCCCGGGGCCTGTGAGCTTTCTTATATTGCAGCATACGATCCGGCTAAGTTCCTTGCAATCCATGATGAGATTTTCGCCAATTTTATTGCTGCCCGAAAGCCCGAATGGCGCCAGGAATTAGCGAGAAAATATGAAGTGGAAGAGGCGTTTAATGATCCGGCCACCCGGGAAATCGTTCAAGCCATCATCAACACTGGGAAAGAATACGAAAAAACATCTGATCGCTTCGCCCATGGAGTCCGCTCAACACCAACTATGATCATTAATGGCCGTATGATCATAGGTACCCTTCCCGAGGAGCAGATGCGGGCTATATTCCAGGACCTGGTCGCAAGATATGAAAGCGGAAAAAAGTTCCTCGAGTTTTGGGTTCCCCC
This sequence comes from Candidatus Aminicenantota bacterium, assembly GCA_016783445.1. Taxonomy (GTDB): domain Bacteria; phylum Acidobacteriota; class Aminicenantia; order Aminicenantales; family Aminicenantaceae; genus JADHWO01. Next base: position 6,648 of record JADHWO010000105.1, on the reverse strand, counting down.
GAAAGCCAGAAAAATCAAACGCTAACCGGAAAAAATTAGACATCGAGGAGCCAGTACAATGAAAATAATCGATTTTACAGAAGAGTATGGAAAAGAATATTTTTGTTGCCTTGAGGATTGGTCTGAAGAGATGAAAGAAGCGGGAGATCACAAAGAGAACTGGTACAACAAAATGAAGGACAAGGGTCTGGGAGTAAAGCTTGCAGTTGACGATAATGGCAAAATTGGAGGAATGATCCAGTATTTGCCGGTCGAACAATCTTTTATAGAAGGTAAAAACCTGTATTTTATTCATTGTATATGGGTTCATGGTTATAAGAAGGGAAGAGGCAATTTTCAGAAGCGTGGAATGGGCAAAGCTTTGCTAAAGGCAGCCGAGGATGATGTAAAATCAAAGGGTGTAAAAGGTATAGCAGCCTGGGGAATTTCTCTTCCATTCTGGATGAAAGCCTCATGGTTTAAAAAACACGGCTACAAAAAGGTTGATAAGGATAGAGGTACAGTACTTCTCTGGAAACCATTTACTGAAAATGCGGTCCCTCCAAAATGGATTAAACAAAAAAAGAAGCCGGAACTTGTACCTGGCAAGGTCACGGTGACTTCGTTTATCAATGGTTGGTGCCCTGCCCAGAACATTGTCTATGAAAGGGCAAAGAGGGCTGCTTCAGAGTTTGGGGATAAGGTGGTCTTTCAAGAGATCAACACGATGGATCGAGATGTATTTCTTGAATGGGGAATGGTTGATGGTTTATTCATTGATAATAAAAGTGTTAGAACAGGGCCTCCCCCGTCCTACGATAAAATCAAGAAGAAGATAAAAAAACGTGTAAAAAAGCTTTAGCAAAAAAGGCCCAGTCTTTTATTACTGTTGATTAATATTCATTTATTGGTTGAAGCTTTTTTCCAGAAGCTTTAATAATTTTAAATGGAATTATCTAATTTAACACTCATTGTGACAGATGATTGTAACTTTAACTGTCCGTATTGTTTTCAGAAAAAAGAGGAAAAATACATTGATGTTTTCACAGCTAAAAATGCGGTTGATTTTTTCTTTCCTTTTTTGAAACAGAGCTGTGATATCAATTTTTATGGAGGAGAGCCCCTGCTCGCCTTTGAACAAATCAGGGAAATTTTTAACTATATCCAAGATAAAAACAAAAATCTGAAGAAACAGATCCAATACTCCATTACATCCAATGGCAGCCTGATAAATGACGACATCCTGCAGTTTTTAAACCAGAATAAATTTTTTCTTTTATTGAGCTTTGACGGTCTAGCCCAGGATGTTTCAAGAAAAAAAGGGAGCTTTGCCCCCATTGTTTCTATTTTGGAGAGGCTCATTGGATGCGCGGATATTGAGCTGGAGACAAATAGTGTTTTTACAGCTGATACAGTTGGTTATCTTTCCCGATCCATCAGATTTATCATTGAATCGGGGGTGCCCACTGCTAATATTTCCTTTTCCAATCTTCCGCCCTGGAGCGAATCTGCACTTGTCCTCTTAAAGAAGGAATTATCAGAACTACAGGGGTTTATTCTATCATTTTATAGGGAGACAGGTGCAATTCCGTTAGCCAATTTCAGAAAAAATTTAAGTGAAAATGTCTTTGCTTGTTATGCCGGAAAAGACCGTATTGCTTTGTCACCGGATGGGAGTTTATGGGGGTGCTGTTTTTTCTATGATTACTTCAAAGGTAAAGAAAAATCAAAGGAGTTTCTCAAATACTGCTTTGGAAGCCTTGAATCATTTATGGAAAATCATGAGCGGATTTATCCTGAAATCCTAAAGAATTATTCAAATCTTCGTATGGAATATTTTTTCACGTCAAATAACTTCTGTATGTTGTGTGAAAAGATGACGGATTGTGTGGTCTGTCCCATTGATGCTGCTTTTGGGAGTTCGGTTATTGGGAAAATACCTGGCTGGGTTTGTAGGCTCAGGAAAGTAATGAGAGAAGAAAAGCTCAATTTCTTAGAAGACTTAGAAAGCCTGAGTCATTCGTAATCAAAAAAAGAAAAAGCAGAAATTATTCCTGAGTTGATGCTCCTAATGCAGGCAACTGTTTTCTGGCATCTGATATTTCTAATAGTCCAGGATCGACATTAACTCAGATTCCGAGAAATTTTTTATAAAACTCGACAGCTTTTTCCTTATTGCCCTGCGCCTGATAAATTTTACCCAGCCTATAAAAAACTAAAGAATATTTATCACCCCATCGAAGTAAATTGTTGAAATTGAAATTTATTACGTGAAAAAGTAAGATAGTTAATAATAAGGTTAAAGATGCAAAGAAGAGGTTTACTGGACTTCAAGGGAACTCTTGGGATTAAGTTTCGTATAATTATATATAGTTATAGAAATTAAAATGTCTTATTCACTAATTAAAAAAGAAGGTTCTCATTATCACAAGAATAACTTTAGGAGCTTGGTTCAATGAAAAAGATCATTTTTCTAATCATAGTTGTGGTAGTAGTTGTTGTTCTTTTATTTCTGGCAGTAAAAGGCTGTCAGAACCGCGGTAGCAATCAGCCCTTAAACACCGCAACAGTGGAAAAGGGGAACATATCGAAGACTGTTGTTGCCACCGGCAAGGTTGAACCGCTGTACAAGGCTGAAATCAAATCAAAAATAGGAGGCCTTGTTAAGCAGTTTTTCGTTGAGGAAGGGGATCATGTAACTTTTGGCCAGAAATTGGTGAAAATTATTCCAGGAGTCACGCCCGTAGAAATGGTGCTGACCCGAACCGAAGTAAAAGCCGCAGCATATGACAAGACCGTTGCCGAAAAACAATATCTTAGGACTAAAGAGCTCCTTGAGCAAAAAATGATCTCGCCCGAAAAGTACGATCGGGCTGAAGCGGATTATCGCACTGCTAAAGCCCGCTTTTACGCAGCCATGGCGCGATTACGGGTGCTGGAGCAGGGGTCAAATGTAAAGTCGGTTATTGAGGGCGTTGAAATCAGTGAGCAGGATTTGCGTGAGATTGAAAAGGAAACTAAGGAGGCCATTTCCAGTATGACGTTGAACGCTCCTATCTCCGGTATTATCCTTTCAAGGGACACCGACAAAGGAAGCGCGGTCATCCCCATTTCTTCAGCTTACGGAGGAACAGTCATCATGACAATTGCCGATGTTTCTGAGAAACATTTTCGAGGCGATGTGGACGAGGCGGATATCGGAAAAGTGAATCTTGGCCTCCCGGTTAAAATCTATGTTGAAGCTTATCCTGATGAGCCTTTTAAAGCAAAGCTGACACACATCAGTCCCCAGGGTCGTGAGGAAGAGGATATCGTTAACTTTGAGATCAGGGCAACAATCAATGACCTGGAGAATAAACTACGTGTGGGTATGTCAGCGGATGCTGAGCTCATTCTGGAAGAACATAAAAACGTTCTGGTCATTCAAGAGGGCGCAATAATATACGAAGATGGGAAAACTTACGTTAATGTCAAGGATGATACAGTTCAGGAAGGCAAACGTAAAGTTGAGATCACCAAGGGCATATCTGATGGTCTTCGAACCGAGATTTTGTCAGGCCTTGAAGAAGGCCAGGTTGTAATTATTCCCAGGTAGAGCCGTCACGTGAGCTTTTATTATCTATCCATTCAGGGCTGTATCCGTTTGAGTTTGCCCTGTATTTAGGATTTTGTTATGCTTTTTTCCGAAATAGTAAGACAAGCCTCTGCAGATCTGAAAGCGAACCGCCTTCGAAGCACCCTCACGCTTTTTGGAATCATCTGGGGCATTGTAGCCATCATGATTCTACTGGGTTGGGGATTTGGTTTTCGAGATATGATGCTGGAAGGTATGAAGAAGATCGGTGAAGACCTGGTTGTTTTTTTACCCGGTCACACATCCATCGGTGTTGGAGGATACAAAGCCGGACGACCAGTTGTCCCGGAAATGATGGATATAGAGGCTATTAAACTTCAATGTCCTTCAGTAGCCGAGATTAATCCGCAGATATCCCGGTGGTTCTTTATTAAAGCCGGGACGGAATCCCGCCAGTACAACATGCGGGGCGTCCTGCCGGTTGTTAAAACGATGAACAACTGGCAGGTGGCAGAAGGGCGGTTTATCACTGAAGATGACGTTAAGAATCGCCGGCGTTTTGCGTTTGTAGGGAATAATATCAAAGAGCAGCTTTTTGCTGATGAGTCCGATCTTGTAGGTAAAAAGATCAGGATTAATGGAATTTCGTTCCTTATCGTAGGTGTGGGTGTTGATAAAAAATTACAGTCATCTACCATAAATAGCCGGCATGACGACCAGATTTTGGTCCCTCTAAGCACGGCACTGCAGTTATGGGGAGACGGGAAAAGCCTTGATATAGTGTTCGCCTCTCCAAAGGAAAGTTACTTATCTGGCCAGGTAGTGACCGAAATACGCAGTGTTATGGCAGAACGCCACCACTTTGATCCCGAGGACACAGAAGCATTGTTTATTTTGGAATTTGCCTTCTTTGAGAAGATGTTCAATCTCCTAGCCCTGGGATTAAACATTCTCCTGGGTCTCATCGGAATCATCACCCTCTTTATAGGGGGTGTTGGGGTGATGAATATAATGTTTGTCTCGGTGCAGGAACGCACCCGTGAAATAGGCATCCTTAAATCCGTGGGAGCAAGGAAACGCGACATTCGACTCCAGTTTTTGGCTGAATCGCTCTTTATTACGCTGCTGGGCGGACTCACAGGTTTTCTGCTGGGTTCAGCTCTGCTGGGAGCGATTAACCTTTTGCCTTTACCGCCATATATCCCTCTCCCTCAGAACTCAATTGAGCTCTCCTTGATAGTTGTTTTTGTGATGATCCTTACCGGAGTTATATCCGGGTACATTCCGGCAAAAAACGCGGCTGAGATGGAGCCTGCTAAGGCGTTACAATACGAACGGGGTGAAACTGCTGCAGGCAAAAAAATACCAAAGCCTCTCTGGGTCTCTCGAACGCTGACAGGCGAGCTTATCGGACAAGCCTTTCTCGAGATTCGCAGCAGCAAGTCCCGGAGTTTTCTCACGATGTTCGGAATTTTTTGGGGTATTGCTGCCGTTATTATACTTATTGGATTCGGCACAGGTTTTCAGGGATTTTTTGGACGTGAATTTGGAAAAATGGGTGAAAAGACCATATTTGTGAGCGGGGGGCGTGTAAAAAGCGAAAGAAATACTTATCGGGAAGCAAGAAGAGTACGCCTCTCAGAAAAAGATGTAAAGGCACTCAAGACGTTTCCTACTGAAGTAGAAGATGTGCTTCCGGAATATGATTGCAGGTTTCCTGTAGTGAAATACGGCAGCGAAAGCCGCGCTGTACACACCCTGGGTGTAGTTCCGGAGACTTTAAAGATGCGGAATTTTCTAGTTGCCATGGGAAGGTTTATAAATCAAGGAGATGTTGAGGAAAGCGGGAGGGTCTGTTTTTTAGGAGCGAACATCCATGAGCGTCTCTTCGGGAGCCGTACACGCGATGTTACAGGAGAGTTTGTTAACATCAACGGGATCCGTTATCTTGTGATAGGGACTGCTCAGCCCAAAGGCCTTCAGATGTCTATGAACACTTCCTACGATGATGATAAATTGCTTATCCCGTTTACGGCTGCTTTAAAAGACTTCAGTGGTGAAAAATACGTGTCTCGTATACTTGTCTCGCCGGTTCATAAGGACCGTTATCCGGAGACCGAGCTGGAGATTCGCAAAACTCTGTCCAGGCTGCACAGATTTGATCCTGAAGATGAAGATGCTTTAAATGTATTTAGCATGTTAGAAGGCATGGATTTTCTGGGTTATATTGTGTTAGGACTTCAGATATTCCTGGGTGGTGTGGGAGTTATCACTCTGATGATCGGCGCGGTTGGAGTGATGAATATCATGTTATTTGTTGTCACCCAGCGTACTCGGGAAATTGGCATTCGCAGAGCTGTAGGAGCGCTTAAGAGACATGTTTTCCAGCAGCTTTTTACAGAGGCTCTAGCTATTACATTTATCGGAGGGCTGATTGGGCTCGGGATAGGCTGGGGCTTAAATGCCGGACTCTCAGTTCTTGTCGAAATACTTCGGAGTCAAAACACACAGCTCATGATGCTTTTTTCGCCGGAGAATTCGTTATTTGCATCCATAATCACTGTTTTTTTCATGATAACGGCTGGTTTTATAGCCGGACTGACGCCAGCGCTTCGTGCTATGCGGTTAAATATTGTTGATTCCTTACGCTACGAATAAAAGTGAAAAAATGGTGTTTATGCTCAGTAATTAGGTAACACTTTCTGTAATGATATAGAAGATATAAAAGTCATTGCGAGCGACCGTAGGGAGCGTGGCAATCTCATAAGATAAGAGGCTGGCTGTGTTAAATAACAATTAGCCTTTCATATTTATTTGTGTTATTTAATTAAGATTATGGAACTGAGCGAATTAGCGGGTAAGCAAAAACGAGTTAGGAGAAAGATATTCTCAAAGGTGAAAAAAAAATTATGTATTAAGGGAGGTTATAGTGAAAGAACTGGTTGAATTGATTGCCAAAGCATTAGTGGACAATCCGGACAAGGTGAAGGTTTCCCAATTAGACGGAGAACAGAGCTCGATCATTGAATTAAAGGTTGCTCAGGAAGATTTGGGTAAGGTTATCGGAAAACAGGGAAGAAATGCTCAGGCTATCA
>JADHWO010000104.1 GCA_016783445.1 Candidatus Aminicenantota bacterium | reverse complement strand
CCTTTTTTCTAATATAAATATGGATAAATGAGGTTTGTGTGTCAAATAAAAAGAATCACAAGTTATGGTAAATATTGCAGCTCTGGCAATCTGCAAGTTTGATTATGATTGCTTTGATAAAGATAATACGCTAAATATATCTGCGTTAATGACATAGTATACACATGGCGATACTATGATCAAGAGTCATATCCATCGCGTGTTTGTTACTCGAGAAGAAAAGGTGGTAGGTATTATTTTGAAGGGTGATAAGTTGTAAAAAAAACCATGAAGATCCTTCCTGATATTCCCTAATATCATTGTTTATCACAAAAAGGAGGATAAGCATTATGAGAAAGGTTGTGATTCCATTTGCTGAAAAGATTCTCAAGGGAAAGGTGGTATCCACGGATGAGGGGTCTCTGGTCCTGCATCCCGAGAGCGGCCCCGCTACTCCGCCCATAACCATGGCCCAGATCAAGACCTTAGGCCGGCCAAAGCCGCCGGATATCTGGAAACTCGACTTCATGGTTAACGTGGGGGCAAGCAAGGAAACCGGAAATACTGAAACTGAAAAGTACAACCTTGACGGGCAGATCACGCTCTCAAAATCCCCTCATGTAATCAGGCTTTACGGGGAATATTACAAGGAGTATAGCAAAGAAAAACTGAGCAAAGACAAGGGACTGGGATCCCTGACCTATGAGCGCTTTATCACCAAAAAGTGGTACCTGTTCGGAAATACTACTGAATCTATGGACAAGTTCCAGGACCTGAACCTTCAGGCGAATGTAGCGGCCGGCCCTGGCTACCAGTTCTGGAAGTCGGAAATGAGGAATCTGTCGGTTCGGCTTGGACCAGCCTATGCTGTGGAAAGATACACCAAGGCGATGAAAAATTTCGACAACGAGGACCACAAGGACTATGTGGCTGCCTACTGGGCCATGGATTTCGATATGTGGTTCTTCGACCGGTTCATTCAGCTATTCTACCACAACGATGGTCTGTTCGATCTGAAGGATAGCACTAACTGGCTGTTCCGAACACGTACCGGATTGCGCGTGCCCATTGCTTTTGGGTTTTTTGCAGCCCTGCAATACAATTACGACTTCAATAACAGCCCGGCGGATAACAAAAAGAAAAATGACCAGATGTATCTCTTCAAATTAGGCTGGCACTGGTAATCTGATCACTGGTTCCGTTCTGATAAGGAAAGCCTCTCCAAAAATGAACCTCCTTGCAGTCTCGCTAAAACAGCGGGACAGGGTATCCGATATCAAACGGCCCCTCCCTTGATGGCCTCCGGCTCGCCTGCCCGCCATCGGCTTCGCCTTCAGGCGAGGGGCGGACGGGTAGAGCATTCTAAAGATTAGTGATCAATTGGTGCTATTTGTTGATATTATGATTATATTGTCTAAACTACTATATTGTAATTTATAATCCCTTATAATAAAAATATTAAACCTTGACTTATAAACATAATTATTGTAATAATATCAAATTCGTAATTGGATTCATGATACGAGACTTTTGAAAAATACCCACTTTTTCCAAATATCTGCGCCTGCCCTGTGGAATGCGGAGCCTATTCCTCTGGGGTCAGACTCATCAGACACTCAGATTGCTAAGTGCCTGATCGTCCCCCTTGACCTTGAATAAAATTGAACATTTTTCAAAGGTCTCAATACACCTTGTTCGAGAATGTAAATCTAGGTTTTAAGACAAGTTTCATTCACCATTCTGTCCCTCGAGGACAAGTTAATTTGACCTCAGGACTATCGCAGTGAAAAGGATAACCTAATTACTTATTGACTTGTAATCATGGAAAAACAGGGGCTTAACAGGAGGTTGATTCATGACTAAAATCAGAATTGCAATTGCTGGCATTGGAAACTGTGCCAGCTCACTTATTCAAGGCATTGAGTATTACCGCGATAAAGAAGACACCGAACAAGTCGGGTTGATGCACCACAATTTAGGTGGTTACAAGCCCCACGATATTAAAGTGGTAGCAGCCTTTGATACAGACAAACGAAAAGTGGGCAAGGAGGTTGCGGAGGCCATGTTTGCGCCCCCTAATTGTACGATGGTCTTTTGCAAAGATATACCAGCTACTGGGGTTAAGGTGCACATGGGCCGTATCATGGACAGCTTTTCTGAACATATGAAGGATTATGAGGAAAAATTCAGATTTGTGCTTAGTGGCAAGCCTGAGCCATCGAAAGAAGATGTTGTCAGAGTGTTAAAGGAATCTCGAGCGGAAATATTACTAAACTACCTGCCAGTCGGTTCTGAAGAAGCCACACGGTTTTACGCTGACTGTGCCCTGAAGGCGGGCGTAGGCTTCATCAATAACATGCCGGTCTTTATTGCCAGTGATCCTGATTGGGCAGCCCGATTTGAGGAGAGGGACCTTCCTCTTATCGGGGATGACATCAAATCACAGCTTGGTGCTACCATCGTACACAGGGTCTTGACAAATCTTTTCATGAATAGGGGTGTAAAATTAGAGCGAACCTACCAGTTGAACACAGGAGGAAATACGGACTTCCTGAATATGCTTAATCGGAGCCGTTTGCTCTCTAAGAAAAAGTCCAAAACGGAATCTGTTCAATCTCAGCTCGGCGAGGAGCGATTAGATAAAGAGAATATTCACATCGGCCCAAGCGATTGGGTGGCGTGGCAAAAAGACAATAAGGTCGGCTTTATTCGCATGGAAGGTAAACTCTTTGGCGACATTCCTATGAACCTGGAGCTGCGTCTTTCAGTAGAGGACTCTCCCAACTCCGCAGGTGTAGTTATCGACGCCATCCGTTGCGCCAAACTGGCACTAACACGCAAAGAGGGAGGGGTTCTCTATGCGCCATCAGCCTACTTCTTCAAACACCCACCACAACAGTACACAGATGACGAGGCCTATCGTATGACCGAGGCCTTTATCAATGGTACTTATGGAGAAAGGTGGCATGAAATGCCTGATCATAGCAGCGGAGAAAGACAGCGGCCCGCAGCAGTGGTATGATAATACGGCCCTTGTGCCAGTGCTTGGTGTGCCGCTAATAGAACGAGGCATCCGCTCAGCCATTGAGGCTGGAGCGGATGACTTTTATGTGGTAACCGGAAACCAAGGGGAATACGTTCAGGATTTTTTGGATCGTCTTGCCGGCCATCTAAAGATACCGATCACTTCTCTTGTGAACAAGGATAGGGAAAAGGAAAACGGTTTCTCGGTGCTCCAGGCACGTGAATACTTACACGAGCCTTTCCTGCTGCTGACGGATGACCTCCTCTTTGATCCGTCCATTGCACGTAAGCTGATGGAACATCCTCCGGCTGATGATGAGATTATAATTGCCATTGATAGGAATGCCCAAAATTCCTTCTTCGACCTTGAGGATATCACCCGGGTAAAGACCGAAGACGGAAAGTTAAAAGACATCGGGAACGGCTTAAAGGAATCCAACGGCGTTGATACTGGTATTTTTTTGTGTACCCCCGCTATTTTTGAGACGTTGGAGCATTGTGTGGAGAAGTACGGCGATGCCAGCATGTCCAGAGCAGTGCGGTTTTTAGCCGCCAGGGGACAGGCCAACACAGTAGACATTAACGGTCACTTTTGGATTGATGTAACTAATCCCGCAGCCCTTCAGCGTGCAGAGAACGCTCTCATGGCAGATCTACGGGGAAAACCCAATGATGGACTTTTATTTAGATATTTTTTCAGGCCTTTGTCAGGAATGCTTTCCCGGAGACTGGTAAATTACCGAATCACCCCAAATCAGATATCCTTTTTTTCGTTTTTTTGTTGCGTGGTGGCCGCAGGGCTATTTGCACTTGGAGGCTACCCTGCCCTTTTGCTTGGCGGGTTTCTTTCACTGTTTGCCATGATCATCGACTGCTGCGATGGTGCAGTGGCACGGCTTAAATTCCAGGGGAGCGATTACGGTGGCTGGTTCGATGCCGTACTGGACCGTTACGCGGACGCCTTTCTCTTATTCGGACTCACATGGCACGCATATTCGGCCAACACAGATCCTTTAATTCTATTCATCGGATTTCTGGCGATTATTGGTTCCTTTGTATTGAGCTATACAGCAGACAAATACGACAGTCTCATGCGCGACCGTATCAGTCAAACCAAAGGATTCCGAGTGGGCCGCGAACTCCGTGTATTTCTTATCTTCCTCGGGGCATTATTGAACCAGGCTTTTTTTACACTGATTCTAATTGCGGTTATAGTGAACATTGAAACTATACGCCGCGTCATCATCTGCCGTGATAATGGATAGCTTAGAATGCGCAAAACGAAGAATCAGAGAGATTGTCGCACGGTCCGAAGTGCCGGAAGACCCCCACCATGCCGAAAACACCCTTGAATGGCTTTTAAGGCTTGATCCCAAAGCCGACCAGGCGTTTCAGATTGCGGCTCTGGCCCATGATATCGACCGGGCAGTTGAGGCTGGAAGAGTGCGACGTTGGGATTATGACGACTATGACCTATTTAAGGCCGCTCACGCACTTAACGGGGCAAAGATTTTACGATCAGTGATGTACGAGTGTGGGTCAAATAATTATGTTGCTGACGAGGCCTGCCGATTGGTAAGGCTACATGAGGTTGGAGGTGATCCCCGTTCTGATCTGCTCAAAGATGCTGATAGTATCTCCTTCTTTGAAGTTAATATGCCCCTGTACTTTCAGCGTGAAGGGTGGGAGGAAACCAAGCGACGCTGTATCTGGGGATATCATCGCCTCTCAGCGCGGGCGAAAGAAATCGCAAAGAGCATAACATACAAGGACGAGGCACTGACACACTTACTAAAGAAGGTCATCCAGCAAACATCTCCAAAAGATAATTTGCTATAATACTACCTAAAATAATTTGAGTGGCCATCCCTGATATCTCCAATTATATTGGCAATCTCCAGGCTATTTTTCTTCAATCTCACTTCAATCTCCCAGAATAACTCGAAAAGCATAATCATTTCTCGCTGTAACTCCTGCGATAAATTCAAGTTTTCTTATTATTCTCCCTTGACAAATGATAGCCACTCAATATAAATAGGTACGTACATACGTACTAAATGGTTAAACTATGACTAAGATACCTAAAACAATCAAGATTTCGATCCGCCATGAAGAGTGGCTTAAATCTCAAAGGATAAATTTTTCAGAGTGGATCAGAAATAAATTAGATGACGAAATTGATCAACAACTCCAAACGGTCGATAAAAATAAATTCAAATCAGTGATATTAGCAGCAGGAAAAGACACGAACCTCTTTCCACTCACTGAAGACATTCCTAAAACCCTGCTTGACATCAAAGGAAAACCGATTCTTCAACGACAGATAGAAATGCTTAAAAAAGTTGGTATTGATGATATTGCTGTGGTGCGGGGTTATAAGAAGCATAAAATAAATTTTCCCAATCTAATTTATTTCGATAATGATGATTATGAGAATACCGGTATTTTAGCTTCCCTTTTTTTTGCAAGGGAATTTATGGATAGAGATACAATCGTCTTGTACGGGGACATTCTTTTTGAAATTAAAATACTTAAAAAACTGTTAGAAGCACAACATGACAACATTCTTGTTGTCGACAGAGGCTGGGAAAAGCGCTATCAGGAGAGCCAGGAAAACCATCCCTTCCCACCCGAACTTACTATTTTATCCAATAAAGGACAAGGAATTGAAATCAAATCAGTCGGTGAGGACGCCTCCGATACTGTTTCAACATCTGAGTTTATTGGGCTGGCTAAACTATCAACCAAAGCCTGTTCAATTTTAAGGGATCTTTATCAAGACGTTTATTGTCCTGATCCATTCAAGGAATTTCACCAGGCCAAGCAAATTCGAACTGCATCTTTTATCGATTTTATTCAGGAATTAATAAATTTAGGAGAAAGAATTTCGGCATTAGAGATTTGGCGGGACTGGATTGAGGTAGACACTTTTGAAGATTATAGATTGGCATGGAAACTTATAGATAGAATGATTGGAGGAAAAGAATGAGAATTGTGTATTCTTATTATGTCTTAGATATTGTTCACAGAGGACATTTGCTAATGATGAAAAATGCTAAGGAAATAGCTGGAAAAGATGGGAAGTTGATTGTTGGAATCCTAACTGATGAAGCAGTCATGGAGAGAAAGACAAAACCGACGGTTTCATTTGAGGAAAGAATAGAGCTTGCAGGTGCAATAAAATATGTAGACGTCGCTGTTGCACAAGAGACTTATTCACCGCTACCGAATGTAATGAAAATTAGACCTGATATTTTAATGGAAAGCACAAGTCACGATGAAGAGGAAATTGAAAAGGCAAGAGAATACATGGAGAGCATTAATGGCAAGGTTATTGTGCTACCATACTTTCCTGCACAATCATCAAGCGAGATTAAAAACAGAATAACTGAAACAGTTAATAGCAAAACAAAGGAGTGAAATATTGAAAAACTCGTTAAGTACTTCGTATCTGAACTGATAACTAACTGGTAAAAGGAATAATTTCTGGGAGTAAATCTAACATAAAACGGAAAGGATTCGAAATGGAGAGAAGTATGACTGTTGAACAACAATTGAAGTACTGGCGCAAGCGTGTTTTCATTTCACTATGGCTTACTTACGCCTCGTTTTACCTGTGTCGAGTGAATATGTCCGTTGCCTTACCTGGTATCATGGAAGAATTCGGCATTTCTAAGACCTCCATGGGAATGGTGCTAACCGCGATCTTTTTTGCCTATGCCGTCGGCCAATTCATTAACGGTCAACTGGGAGATAAAGTGGGAGCACGAAAACTCATATCACTTGGCGTTCTTGCCTCTAGTGGTTTGAATGCTTTGTTCGCATTTCTGCCGGGAATAGTCACCTTAATGCTGATCGTTTGGGGACTCAATGGATATTTCCAATCAATGGGCTGGAGCCCTAGTGTCAAGACCATGGCAAATTGGTTCCCACTAAAAACCCGAGGAAAAATCTCAGGCCTTTTTGGGTCTTGCTATCAGTTTGGGAACGCAGCCTCATGGGCCTTGGCCGGATTTGTCATTGGAGCATTGGGTTGGCGCTGGGGTTTCTGGATACCAGCCATTGTTTTCGCCATAATGGGGGCCCAATGGTTTATCAATGGCCGTAACGCCCCTGAAGAGGTGGGCCTGCCGACTATTGAAGAGGAATCAGAAGGCATTATGGATGAAGTTGGCAAACATCGCAAAGACGAGCATTTGGGCTTTAAGTTTACCATGAAAACAGTAACAACAGACCCGCATATCTGGATCGTAGCTTTGTCTCTATTCGGACTCAACATGATTCGTTACGGATTCATGGATTGGGCTCCGACTTACATGTTTGAAGTAGAAGGAGCCAAAATCTCTCATGCAGCTTATAAAGCACTGGCTATGCCTCTTGCTGGTTCCTTAGGCGCACTCTTTGCCGGTTGGGGCTCTGACAGATTCTTTCAATCAAGACGAGCTCCCATCATGGTGATCATGTTATTTTGCCTAAGTGTTTCCACCTTTGTTTATCCTAAGCTTGCCCATTTCCATTGGGTTTATAGTCTTATGTGTCTAATGGCTATTGGTTTTTTCATTTATGGTCCTCACGTCATGATATGTGCTACCATCTCCATGGACTACGGCTCGAGAAAAGCGGCTGCTTCTACTGCTGGCTTTATCGATGGATTTGGTTATTTTGGGGCCTCACTTACCGGAGTCCTTTCTGGCTATTTGATAGACAATATTTCATGGAAGGCTGCCTTTTGGCTTTGGATCGGCGGCGCATTGCTGGCGATGGTTTTGATTTCTTTTTTATGGAACTATAAACCACAAAAAGGGGAATATCATTAGTGCCTATTGTTATCTATTCGCCTGGTTCTTCAGGTTAAGGCTATTGCCTTTCCAGTTGCAGGGGGATTGGGAGCGATCTTTGCTGGTTGGGCATCTGACAAGATATTTAAGAACCGTAGGGCACCAGTGGCTTTTATAATGCTGGTCCTATTAGCTATCTCTTGTTATCTCTATAGAATTGTTCCTGGTGATAACTGGGTTATAAGTTTGATTATTCTGCTTTTTATTGGTTTTTTTACTTTTGGTCCTCATGTACTAATGGTAGCTGCGATACCAGCGGATTTCGGATCACGCAAAGCCGCTTCTTCAGTAACCGGTTTTATTGATGCAATGGGATACTTAGGAGCAAGTTTGACAGGTGTGGGAACAGGTTATTTAATAGAAAAGTTCAGTTGGGATGCAGGTTTCTGTTTCTGGATTTTTGGGGCAATTTTTGCTGCAATTATGACATTAGTTATCTGGATCTATAAGGAAAGAGCAATAATCGACAATTAAAAGGTCCCCTTATTGGGCCTGATTTTTCTTCAAAAGCTGTTTTCTCACATATACCATTCTCTGTAGGACCGTAAAATTAGATAGGACAGCAAGCAAAAGGAGAGTCAACTTCATCAAAATAGGGCCTATCACAGGAGCAGAACCCACTAAAGAGCCGATGATCAGGAGTGTCATCCTTTCCGGTCTCTGCATCCATCCTACCTCGCAATCAACCCCTAATCCTTCAGCCCGGGCCCTGGTATAGCTCACCATAAACGAACCGGCAATGGCCAGGATAATAAAGAGAACAGCTAAAGGGCTTTGAAAATCGGCTGCCTTATTGCCACCACCCGCCATAAATAACGTCCCTCCAGCAAA
>JADHWO010000004.1 GCA_016783445.1 Candidatus Aminicenantota bacterium | reverse complement strand
AGCTCCTCAAGGAGTATATTGAAAAAGCGGCGATTACCATTCCTGTTGTATAAGATTTCTTAAAGCTTCCTAGAATGCCTGAATAAGATGTATAGCTCTTTATTTTTGTCCTTGTTTTTGGGTCTTGAAGGAAATGTTTATGGCATTTTAAAAAACTGAGGCTCAAGTTTGGTCAAACAAAATACCTGATACGAGGAGAATTTAATGAAAATTGCACTTATCCAGCAGAATGCGACAAAAGATTGTGAAGAAAACCTCAAGCGAGGGATTGAGTCCTTTTGTCAGGCTGCAGACTCTGGTGCAGAATTAATTGCCTTTGCGGAGTTAGCTTTTTCTCCTTTTTGGCCTCAAATCCCTGCAGCGCAAGAATCTCTGGCAATGGCTGAATCCATTCCTGGTCCAACAACAGAACAATTCTCTACACTTGCAGAAAAATATGGTGTTGTTGTAGTTTTGAATCTTTTTGAAACAGATGGAGAAAGGACCTATGATTCTTCTCCTGTGATTGATGCTGATGGTAAACTTCTTGGAGTCACGCGGATGGTCCATATCATGGAGGGACCGGGATTTCATGAAAGAGGGTATTATTCTCCCGGAAACAAAAAAAAATTTGTTTATGAGACTAAAATAGGACGAATTGGGATAGCCATTTGTTATGATCGCCATTTTCCCGAGTATATGAGAAATCTGGGCCTGAAAGGGGCTGAGCTTGTTGTGGTTCCCCAGGCTGGAGCATTGGATGAGTGGACCAAAGGTTTATTTGAGGCAGAACTTCAAGTAGCCGCTTTTCAGAACGGGTATTATGCTGCCCTTGTCAATCGTGTTGGAAAAGAAGATATTGTTCATTTTGCAGGCGAGTCTTTTGTCGTTGACCCTCATGGATGTGTTGTTGCACGAGCACTAAAGGGGAAGGATTATATTCTTTATGCAGACTGCGATTTTTCACAGATTCCCCAGTGCCATGCTAAAAAGCACTTCCTCCAGGATAGGCGTCCTGATTTCTATCATGATTTTAAATTGCTTGATTGATATAATAGAGAATGCTCTAAAAAAGCCCTGTGTTTTTGAATGTAATCTTTAAAGAAAAAAAGGATAAGATGGAAAACTGGTATGTAATTAATACAAAGCCTAAAAAGGAATTTCATGTTGAGAAATTGTTTAAAGAAGGTGGTGTCAAGATTTACAACCCTAAATACCTGCATGAGAATAAAATTAGACCTTTCTTCCCAGGCTATGAATTCATCTACTTTGATTTTCCAGCCCAATACCAGCTTGTGAGATACACAAGAGGGGTAAAAAGAGTGGTCGGAAGCAAGATCCTTCCTACGCCAATTCTGGAAGATATTATCCTTGAGATTAAATCCAGAGAAGTAAACGGTCTCATTGAGATTGATAAATACGGGGAGGAGCCTGAGGTTGGAGATGAGATTGAAGTTGTGAAAGGGCCATTGAAGGGATTAAGGGGAATATTTAAGAAAGAACTCACTGCAAAGGAAAGAGTTCTTATTTTACTGAATTATGTAACTTATCAAGGCCAATTAATAATCGAGAAGGAAAAATTAAAGAAGGTTTATAAATAAGAGTTGTGTGTTGACAATTTTATTATATTTAAATACAGTGCTCATTTAAAATTAAAAGGTGAAAGGAAAGATATGAATATTCCACTTTTAGATTTAAGAGCTCAATACCTGAGTATACAGGAAGAAATCGATCAGAAAATTTTAGAAGTTGTCTCATCGCAGAGGTTTATTTTAGGGCCAGAGGTTGAGGAGTTTGAAAAAGAAATGGCTGCATACAGTGGGGCAGAATTTGCTGTAGGAGTTTCTTCCGGATCTGATGCTCTGATTATCTCTTTAATGGCTCTTGGTGTGGGAGAAGGGGATGCTGTGGTTACAACCCCATTTACATTTTTTGCAACTGTAGGTGCAATAGCCAGACTTAAAGCAAAGCCTGTTTTTTGCGATATTGAAAAGAAAAGCTTTAACATTGACCCAGCCAAGCTAGAAGGAGTTCTTGAATCTCAGCTCAGGAAAGAGGGGATTTCAGCAATTAAAGCGGTGATACCTGTTCATCTTTATGGGCAGTGTGTTGATATGACTCCAATTATGGATTGTGCAAAAAAATATGATTTGTTCGTGGTTGAAGATTCAGCTCAGGCTGTCGGGGCGGAATATCCAACTCCTGAAGGCATAAAGAAAGCATGTACATTAGGGAACCTTGGGATCTTGTCCTTTTTCCCTTCGAAAAATCTAGGAGGGTTTGGAGATGGGGGTATGGTTCTCACTGACGAGGAAGAATTGGCGCAGAAACTGAAGTTGTTGAGAGGACACGGATCGAGAAATAAATATTTCTATGATATTCTTGGCGGTAATTTCCGGCTTGATGCGCTCCAGGCTTCAATCCTCAGAGTCAAGCTCAAATATTTAGAAACATGGCATCAGAAGAGGAGAGAAAAAGCTTTGTATTACAACAAGATATTCCAGGAATCAGGATTGGTGGAAGAAGGAAAAATTCAGATTCCAGAGCCTTTGTATAAGGATAGTGGTGTTAAGAATTATCATATTTACCATCAATATGTTTTAAGAGCAAAAGAAAGAGACAAATTGTTGGAATTCTTGAAAGGAAAGGGCGTGGGGACAGCTGTTTATTATCCTTTGCCGCTCCATCTTCAGAAATGCTTTTCTTATCTCGGGTACAAGGAAGGAGATTTTCCTGTTGCGGAAAAAGCGACTCATGAAGTTCTTGCTATACCTGTCTATCCGGAATTAACTTCGGAGCAGCAAGATTACGTCGTTACTTCCATCAGTGCATTTTATAAATCATAAAGTGAGCTTCTAAAAGAATGTGCGGAATATTTGGAATTATTTTTAAGGATTTTAAGGAAGATTTAGGAAAGATTCTTCTTCAAGCTGGAAGAAAGCTCACCTACAGGGGCTATGATTCTGTTGGAATGGCGGCTTTCAGTAGCGATTCTATTGAGTTGAAAAAGGATGTTGGGGGAATTGAAGATGTCAATAAAAAATATAATTTTGAAAAACTTAAAGGGTACAAAGGAATAGTGCAGCTTCGGTGGGCAACTTTTGGTCCCCCTTCTAAGGAGAATTCACAGCCCCACTATGATTGTTTAAAGGAAATGGTAGGTGCTCACAACGGAAATATTGTCAACACAAAAGAGCTCATTAAGGAATACGGGGAAAAAAGCCATGTTTTCCAGGGCGAAAATGACGGTGAAGTTATTGTCCATGTCATTGAGGAGGGATTCAAGCAAAGCAAAGACATGAACGCAGCTATCCAGGAAGCAGATACAATTCTTAAGGGCGATTATGCCTATGTAGCAACCCGGAAAGAGTCCCATAAGATGTATTGTGTCAAGAAATATTCCTCTCTTTATCTTGGAATTGGCAGGGATTTTATCTGCTGCTCTTCTGATCTGCCGTCGATTATTCAATTCACGGATTCCATCGTTTCGATTTATGACGACGAGTACGTTGAATACAGTTGGGATACATATCAGATCAGAAAACTCTCTTCAGGAGAGGAGATCAAGAGGAGCCCTTATCAATGTACTCTGAATATTGAAGATGCACAAAAGGGAAAATTTCCTCATTTTATGCTCAAGGAGATTTATGAACAGCCAGAAAAAGCCCAAGCCTTGATCAATTTCTTAAAAGACTCTGGTCAGGTGGGTGAATTCTATAGTGGATTGAAGCGAGAGAGAAAGATTTATCTTGTTGGTTCTGGCTCGTCTTATAATGCCTGTGTTCTCGGTGCATATTATCTGAATAAAATCGCTGGCATCGAAGCAGTCCCTGTTATTGCCGGTGCGTTTAAAGAGTTTTTAGGCCATGGAGACCTTTCCCAGGGGGCTTACATCCTTGTTTCTCAAAGTGGAGAGACTAAAGATGTTGTAAGTGTTTTGAATTTTTTAGAAGAGAAAAAAGCGAAGAAAATTTTTGCTTTAGTGAATGTTCTTGGTTCCTCACTCCAGCTCAGGATTAAAAATTGTTTGCCTCTTCTCTCTAATATTGAAATCAGTGTGCCCGCTACAAAAACATTCACAAATCAAGTGATTGTCTTTCTGTATTTATCGATGAAATTGGGGGAGATTAAAGACGGGAAAAATACCGCCCTGGAGGATGAGTTTGGAAACCTTCCTTCTCTCATTAAAAAGACATTATCCCAGACTGTGGAGAAGTGCAGGCAGATTGCCCGCTTTTTAGCAAAGAAAAACTATCTCTATTATCTTGGTTATGGAGTAAGCTATAGTGCATGTTTGGAAGCAGCTTTAAAAATGAAGGAGATTACTTATATTCCCTGTGAAGGGATGTATTCTTCTGAGTTCAAACATGGTCCCCTAGCAATTATAAAGAAGGGCGATTGGGTCTTATTTCTCTCCACTCTTGAGGACTCCTATATGACGCTTTCCCATATTAATGAAGTAAGCTGCCGCTGGGGAAAAATCTGCACGATTGCACCTTATTTGGATTCTCTTTCTATCAATTCAGATGAGCTCATTCCTTTGCCTTCTCAGAACTACTTCATCGTTCCTCTCCTTGCGGTTGTTGTTGCCCAGCAACTTGCCTATTATGTAAGCCAGGAAAAAGGTATAAATCCTGACCAGCCCCGCAATATCAGCAAGACACTTACTGTGGATTAATTGGGGATATACTGACAGCCCATTTTTGTATGAGCCCATTGAGTTAGACAGAAGAATTTCCGCTGATTTCCTGTAATGTCTCGTCAAACAAGCTTAAACCAGCTAAAAAATAATTCTTTTCCGAGCCAATCCCAATACGCAAATAGTGGTCCATTCCGAACAAGTCCCCAGCCACGATAAAGACACTTTTTTCTTTCATGAGTTTAGTGGCGAGTTCTGTGGAATTGATTTCCAAACTGTATCGCGGAAAAGCTATGCCTCCTGCTTTGGGAGGGATCAGGTTAAAGAGAGTTTTGTGTTTATCGATCCATTTTTCAAGTTCTACTAAATTTTTTTTCAGAATTTTTCTGTTACGATTTAAAACTTTTTTTCTCCTATCAGGCTGAAGCACCAAAGCTGCCACATGATTGCTGAGAATTCCTGAAGCAATAGATGTATAGTCGTGTGAAGCCCAGCTTTTTTCGATAGTTTCTTTTGGCCCGACTAGCCAGCCCAACCTGAGACCAGGAAGAGCATAGGCTTTTGAGAGTCCATGGCATACAATCACTTTATCATAGAGGCCAAAAAAAGAAGGTGTTTCTTCTCCATTTAATTCAGCACCGCAGTATACTTCATCAGAATAGATCCAAGCACCGGCTTCCATGGCGATGTGAACAATTTCCTTCATTTCTTCCTTGCTGAGAACAGCACCTGTAGGATTATTGGGATTACAGACGGCTATCATTTTTGTCCGGGGTGATATCAAGCTTTTCAGTTCGTCAAGGTCTGGTCCCCAGTTTAGGTCTTCTCTGAGATAAAAAGGTTTGACTGTAACGCCAAAAGAACGGGCAATTCCCCAGATTTGCATGTAATTCGGGAGCATTAAAATAAGCTCATCGCCTGGCTCAAGATTAGTCCAGATGGTTATAAAGTTTGCTTCTGCAGAGCCGTTTGTCACGAGAACATTATCCAGGTCTGTTCCCGGATAGAGGCGGCTGATTGCTTCTCTCAGCTCTATAGAGCCATTTGTTTGACCGTAGCCAAGCCGCAGGGAAATCAGATCTTTTATTTCTTCCTTGTCGAGAATTTCATTGAGAGAGTAGGGATGAATACCGCTTTCCGTGAGGTTGTATTTTACTCTGTTTTCCCATTGAGATTGAGTCCTTTCCAGTTCAAAAATCTCAATTTTCATAATGACCTCTCCTTATAGCCGTTCTTTGCTCTTATCTTATTTTTTTATATCTTCTTGCCAAGCAGAGCTTCATACACAGCCTTTGCAATCTGAATATCCTGGACGGCAACACCTGTTAAATCTGCAATTGTTATCTGTTCATCAGAGGATCTTTGAAGTTTTTTATCAATAATGACATTTCCTAGCTCGACAAGGTTTTCTTTTTTGATTTTAACCGCTTTTATTGCCTGAAAGATTTCTCCACGGGATAGGCACTGGCTGATGCTGTCAGCAACAACAATATCCGCTTTTTGAAGGATTTCAGGATCTAATTCATTTTTTTCAGGCGTGTCAGAACCCATAGCGGTAATATGTGTTCCTTCCCGAATTTTATCAGCCATCAGAAGCGGAGACTTTGATGGTGTTGCCATAACGATAAGGTTGCAGGCTGCGGCAATATTTTCGGCCTCCAGTGTGGTTTGTATATTATACCCTTGCGGTTCCATTTCTTCTTTGTAGGCGTCTAATTCCTGACGGTTTATTCCCCACACAAAAACATCGTTACAATTGATAATTGATTTTAAGCTTTCAAGCTGCATCCTGCCTTGAGCACCCGCACCTATAATGCCGATTTTGTGAACAACTTTTGGGGCCAAATATTTGGCAACAACTGCTCCCGCTGCTGCTGTTCGCACATTGGTGAGATATCCCTCATCAAGAAGGATACAGGCTACCTCTCCTGTTTTCTGTTTGAAGACCAACATTAATCCAGAGGAAGTTAGAAGGTTTGACTTAATATTTTCATAAAAGCCTGAAGCGATTTTAATAACATAATATTCATCGCCGATTATATAGCCATATTTTATGTGAACGTCTCCGGGAGGGTGTTTAAAAATCATCTCTCCAACCGGGGGCACAACCACTTTTCCTTGAGAGTAAGCGATAAATCCCTTTTCAATGGCTTGAATAGGATCGATGTTTTTTAAGGCTTCCTTGATCTGGCTCAGGTTAAATATCTTTGTCATTTTAGTTATATCCTTGGCAGAAGACTTCTTTCAGCTGGTCCATGCTTATTTTTGCTCCGCTTATGATTAAAACGACATTTTTATTTTTAAATCTTTTTTTAACCTTGATAAAAGATGCAACAGAAAGGGCGCCTGCACCCTCAATGAGCATGGAGTGTTTTTCCACTAGAAGTCTAATAGCTTCTTTGATTTCTTCCTCTGTAACTAAAATAAATTCGTCAACAAGGTTTTTGCATATATCTAAAGTGATGGAGCCCTGTTCGATTCCACCAGCAGAACCGTCAGAGATTGTGGGTTTTGACTCCATTTCTACAATTTTCCCGGCTTTGATGGATTCATACATAACCGCGGAGTTTTTTGGCTGGCAGCCGATTATTTTGATATTTGTGTTTATGGATTTTAAATATCCGGCGATTCCAGAGATTAGCCCTCCTCCACCAACTCCCACGAACACGGCATCTATTTTTTTTATTTGCCTTTGTAATTCGATACCGATTGTGGCCTGACCACCGATTATCTTTATGTCATTGTAAGGAGGGATGTATACAAGATTGTTATTTTTTGCTGTTTTTCTGGCATAAACTTCTGTCTGGATACAGTCTTGCCCGTAGAGTTTTAAGTCTGCGTCGTAAGAGCGAAGAGCTTCAATTTTTGTCTGAGTAGCAATTTCAGGTAAATAAATCGTCCCCTTTAATCCTAGTTTATTACAAGCATAAGCAAACGCTGCGCCGTGGTTTCCGGATGAAGCTGTGATGGCATCTTTCTCCTTCTCCTTTTTTGATAAGGAGAGGAGTTTGTTCATGGCGCCTCGAAACTTGAAAGAACCGGAGAACTGTATGTTTTCAAGCTTGAGATTTACCTTGCAGTTTCCTGCTTTACTGAGATAGGGGGAGTATTCAACAGGAGTTTCTCTGATATGTTTCCTTATTCTATTTTCCGCTTCTAAAGCCTCTTTTTTTATGTCTAAACTCTTTGTTTGGACTTTACTGTTCATTAGTTTATAGTTTTACCGGTTGTGATTAGAATTGTTTATCGTGCTTCATCCAGGAAAAGTATTACAAGATTCGCAATTCTTATCAAGCCCTTTTGAAAAAAAAATAGAAAAAAGGGGGCAGGCCCCATATTTTGTATCGCTTTTTTCATGAAAGAAAAAGGGGACAGAAAAAGGGAGCAGGCCCCATATTTTGTTGGTTTTAAATCTGTAGGGGCTTGATTCATCAAATCCACCGCTTTTGAATATAATGACTGGAAAGGATTAGCCCGGGAAGAAAAATTCCTGTCACTTTTTTCAGATAGAAATTATTATTAAATTCTGCTATTTTAATTGTTATTAAAATAATCAAAATTAATGGAGAGAGAGAATGAAAGTTATCGGTCTAATTGGAGGCATGAGCTGGGAGTCATCTCTTGAATACTACCGAATCATTAATGAGACTGTGAAAGAAAAGCTGGGCAGATTCCATTCTGCTAAGAGTCTTATGTATTCTGTTGATTTTGAAGAAATTGAAATATTACAGCATCAAGGAAAATGGGATAAAGCAACCGAACTCATGATAAATGCTGCTCAAAGAGTAGAAAAAGGAGGGGCAGATCTTATCATTATCTGCACTAATACAATGCATAAGATGGCAGATGAGGTCCAGAAGAGTATAAAAATCCCTTTGCTGCATATTGCGGATGCAACTGCAGAAGAGATAAAGAAACAAGGGCTAAAAAAATTGGGCCTGCTGGGCACTAAATTTACCATGGAGGAGGATTTTTATAAGGGCAGATTGAGCGAAAAGTTTGGCTTAAAAGTTATTATCCCAAATGAAGAAGAAAGACAACTCATTCACAATATACTATATAGCGAGCTTTGTTTGGGGGAGATAAAAAGCCAATCAAAGGAAAAGTTTATAAGAATTATAAAGAACCTTGCTGCCAGCGGGGCAGAGGGAGTCATTTTAGGATGCACAGAAATACCCTTATTGATAAGCCAGGAAGACTGTGAAGTCCCTCTTTTTGATACAACAAGGATTCATGCCAGATTCGCCGTGGAATATGCTCTTAAAGGAGACAATAATAAGATATAAAACAACTTGCTTTACATTTTGCCTTATAAATGAGAAAATATTGCCACAAAAAAGCTAAAAACAAGGGAGGAACTCTTATGAAAAAAACTTTTTATGCTTTGGTAGCTTTGGCGGTGATTTTTTTGATTGGGTTAAGCGGATGTGCCACTAAAGGTTTTGTCCAGGAACAGATTTCTCAAGTTATGGATCCTGTCAAGGCGCAAGCTGAGGCGAACAAAACGGAAATCGAAACGTTAAAAAAGACTACTGAACAGCAAACCCAGCAGCAACAGAAGCTTTCAGAGACGAATCAGGAGGCAGTTGCACGTGCTATGGAAGCGTTTGATCAGGCCGAAGAGGTAGGTAAGTTAGCCACAGGCAAATTTCTTTTTGAAGTGACGTTCTCGGATGATTCAGTACAGTTTGACTTTGATAAAGGTGATCTTACTGATGAGGACAAAATTGTTCTCAGCAATTTTGCAGCGCGCATAAAAGCACAAAACAAGAATGTCCATATTGAGATACAAGGGCATACAGATAGCATCGGGACAGAGGAGTATAACTTATGGCTAGGCCAGGTCCGTGCGGAGTCAGTCAGGAACTATCTCTACACGCAGCACGGAGTATCTCTTCACCACATGAGTACTTTTTCCTATGGTGAGTCAAAACCTCTTGTTGAGAACGACACTCCTGAGAATCGTGCGATGAACCGCCGAATTACATTTGTTGTAATAGAGTAGATTTTTTCCCTTACTTTAAGAAGAGCTTAATAATATTCCACAGGCCAAGGCAGGTGACGATAAGGATGATCAAGCTTCCCAGTATGTTCTGTTTGATGTTGTTGACCCATTTTCCCATTTTTTGACGGTTATTTAGCACAATAAGCAGAAATACAGTGGCAAGCGGCAGAACCAGCCCATTAGCAACCTGGGCAGATATAATAACAACAATAGGTTTAAGATTAAAACAGGATACGACAAAACCTATCAGGATTACCCCTAACCAGACCCCTCTAAATCCTTTAGAACGAAAACCTCCTTTCCAGCCAAGAACACCTGAGGAGGCGAATGCAGCCGCATACGGAGCAGTCAGGGCTGAACTCAAGCCTGCGGCAAAAAAACCAAGGCCAAAGAGGAAATTGGTGAAGGAACCGAAAAGAGGTTTGAGCTGTTGAGCCAGCTGCATCCCGTTTTCCAGGACAATCCCTTTCTCATAAAAAGCAACAGCTGAAGTTATTACAATTGAGGCTGAAATGATTCCTCCTAATGAGATAGAGAGAAGCAGGTCTTTTTTAACATCTTTAAGATGAGCTGGGGAGCGCCATTTTTCCTTAACAGCTGAGGAGTGGAGAAATAGGTTATAAGGCACAACAGTGGTTCCAACAAGAGCAAGGATGAGATAGAGTGAATTTTTTGGAAAAGAAGGAATCATCCCCTTAAAAATAAAGAGCAAATTTGGTTTAATTATCACAAGAGTCGTTAGGAAAGAGAAACTCATCAGGAAAACCAGAAATATTAAAAACTTCTCCACTAATCTGTATTTACCCAGGCTCATAAAAAAAATAGCTATTAAGGATATTAAAACAACCCAGAGTTTTTGGGGAATTGAGGTGATCATTTCAAGACCGATTGAGCCTCCAATGATATTTCCGGCTTCATAAGCGGCGCAGCCAAATGTAATAGAGGAAAGGGTGAGGAAAACAAACAAACCTCTTGTCAGGCGATTTTGAGGGAATTCTCTTAAAGATTGAGCAAGGTCACGACCAGAGCCCAGACTGAGTCTTCCTGTCATTCCCTGGAGAATAAGAGTGGTTAGTGTGGCAAAGACCAGAGTAAAAATCAGTGCATAGCCAAACTGTGCACCTGCCATGGAGCAGGAAGTCACAGTCCCGGGTCCGATAAAAGCTGCCGTTACCAGAAAGCCTGGACCAAAAGTAGATTTTTTATTTTTTACTGCCATAACCTCCGCCCCCGGGAGTTTCTATGCGCAGCACATCTCCGGGTTGGACCTTTCTGTTGACCTTGGATTTCAGGTGTATTTTTTTACCTTTAGAGAAAAGGATGTTCTTTCCCTTTTTCCCATCTTTTCCTCCCTGAGCTCCATAAGGGGCAAATTTCCGCCTTTCAGAGATGATAGTCAATTGAACGGGAACAGCAAATTCATATTCGCGTATGATCCCATCCCCTCCAGTATTCTGTCCTTTACCGCCAGAGCCCTGCCGAAGGCAGTATTTTTTAATTTTCAGAGGGAAGTAATTCTCAAGAGCTTCCAAGGGAGTGTTGAGAGAATTAGTCATGTGAGTGTGGACTCCACTGAGACCTGGGAAATCAGAGCTTCCGCCCATGCCTCCTCCAATGGTCTCATAATAGGCAAAGTTTCTTTTTCTTGATGGGTCATAACCGCCAAAGGCGATATTATTCATAGTACCTGAGCTTGCAGCTGGAATATTATCAGGTATCGCCTTGGAGAGAGCCCCAAGAAGAACGTCAACGATTCTCTGGGATGTCTCTACATTCCCTCCTGCAGTTGCTGCCGGATGCAAAGCATTAAGAATTGAACCTTCAGGAGCTTTGATTTTTAGCGGCCTCATCAAGCCTGTATTAAATGGAATGTCTTCCTCTACGAGGCAGCGGAAAACGTAGAGTACTGCGGAATAAGTTACCGCAAAATTAGCATTGACATTACCTTCAACTTGAGGTGATGATGAGCTGAAATCAATCAGGGCCTCGTCATTTCTTATTGTCAGTTTTACGCCAATTTTTATGGGTTTCTCCTTGATCCCGTCGTCATCCATATAGTCAGTGAAAACATAAGTGCCGTTAGGAATGTCTTTTATGGTTTTTCTTAAAATCTTTTCCGTGTAGAGCTGGATGAGATAGGTGTAACGAAGGAGTTTTTTTAAACCATATTTTTTTATTATTTCTTCTAACCTTTGTTTTCCTTTTTCATTGGCAGCTATCTGGGCCAGGAGGTCTCCTTTTCGTTCTTCTGGAGTTCTGACATTAGCGAGAATCAGATTGAAAATATCAGAGTTTAATAAACCTTTTTGTATCAGTTTTAAGGGGGGGATAATCAATCCTTCTTGATAGATTTCTGTAGCGAGCGGCATGGAGCCGGGAGTTTTTCCTCCTACGTCAGAGTGATGGGCACGGTTTGCTACAAAAAAGCTCAGGTTTTTTTCGATAAAAACAGGAGAAATACAGGTTATATCGGGGAGGTGGGTTCCTCCTTTATAAGGATCATTGAGAATCACCAAGTCGCCCTCTTCAAAATGGACTGTTTTGAGGGATGCTTGAACAGAGAGAGGCATAGCTCCTAAATGGACTGGGATATGAGAACCCTGGGCGAATGTCTCTCCTTTTTTATTAAAAAGAGCACAGGAGAAGTCTTTTCTCTCTTTAATGTTAGGAGAGAGGGAGGTTCGCCCAAGGACAGCGCCCATTTCCTCAGATATAGAAATAAAGATGTTCTTAAACAGTTCAAGCTCGATAGGGTCGAATTTAACCATGTTTACCATATAGTTACTCCACCTTTTGGATAAGCAAATTGAGCAAGCCGTCAACTTTAGATGTGCAGGAAGGGGGAAGGAATATTGTTGACTCTATATCTGCGATAAGAGCTGGGCCGTTCATTTTGTTCCCGGGGGAGAGAAGAGATCTATTAAACACTGAGGCTTGGTAGCTTTTCCCGTTGTAATAGATGGATTGTTTTTTTAGAAAAGCCTTTTCAGGTTTGGCACCTTTGAGGGGAAGCTTTTTAAGCCTGATTTTTTTACTTTTTCCCACAGCTTTGATCCGAATATTGACGATCTCTACAGGTCTTTGGTCGTGCTGGTAAGAATAGAGTTTTTTGTGAGCCTTATGAAAATCGGATACAAAGGATAAGCCGGGGCTCTTTGTGTACCTGTAAGGAATGGTTATTTCATAGGATTGACCGAGATACCTGAGGTCCAGGAAAGGATAGATAAAAGTTTCCTCCTTACTGAAACCCTCCTCTTTCATATTTCTGACGCCTCTTTCTCCTAATTCGACAAAAAACTTTTCGAGTTCCTCTTTTTTTAATTTCTCTGCTGTCTTCAATATGGATTTAGAATAGTCCTTGATAGAATCGGCCATAAGAAGCCCGAGGGAAGAGAGTACTCCAGCGTTTTTAGGAACAATCACTCTGGGTATTTTAAGGTGAGAGGCAATATCAACTGCGTGCATCCCCCCGGCTCCTCCAAAGGAGAAGAGAGCGAAATTTCTTGGGTCAAAACCCCTTTCAATTGAAATCACCCGGATGGCTTTTTCCATGTTTGCATTGGCAATTTTGATGATACCTGCAGCTGTTTCAAGAAAAGATTTGTTGATTTTTTTAGCAAGCCTCTCCAGGACCTCATGGCTCCTTTTTGGAAGGATTTTCATTTTGCCACCAAGGAAAAACTCCGGGACCAGCCGGCCTAAAACCAGATTGGCATCTGTGACAGTCGGGAAGTTTCCGTGCCCGTAACAAGCCGGCCCTGGTTCAGCTCCTGCACTCTTAGGCCCAACTCTGAGAGAGCCACCTCTGTCTACATAGGCAATGGAGCCACCTCCAGCCCCGACCGAGTGAATATCGATAATAGGGATTCGGATGGGAAAATCTCCGATTTTACTTTCATTTGTTCTTCTGATCTTACCGTCTATAAGGGAAACATCAGAGGAAGTCCCTCCCATATCAAAAGAGATGATATTTTGAAATCCAGCCGCTCTTGCCAGGTGAAATGCTCCAACTACTCCTCCTGCAGGGCCTGAGAGAGCTGTTCTTATAGGTTCTGATTTTGCCCTCGCCGGAGTGATATATCCTTCATTAGACTGCATGATTCGAAGTTCAACATGCTGCATTTTTTTCTCTAGGTCCGCTAAATACTGGCTTACAACAGGCATGAGATAAGCATTAACAGCGGTTATGGCTGTTCTTTCGTATTCACGATGTTCCGGGAGTATCTCGCTTGAGACAGAAGCCAGGATTTTTTTCTTTTTTAATTCTCTGGAGATGGTTTTTTCGTGAGAATTATTTGCGTAAGAATTGATAAGGGAAACAGCCACGGCTTCGGTTTTTAATTTTATTATTTTTTCGAGGATTTCTTGGAGTTCGGAAAGGGAGATTTTTGTTTCGATTTTTCCTGATGCTGAGATTCTCTCCTCAAGCCCGAAACAAAGACGGCGGGGGAGGAGTGGTGTTCTGCGCTCTCCTCTCAAGCTGTAGAGTTCTCGCCTCGTCTGGCGCCCGATAAACAGAATATCCTCGAAGCCCCTGGTTGTGATCAGGGCAATTCGTACTCCTTTCCTTTCGAGGAGAGAATTTGTTGCAACGGTTGTCCCGTGAATTACCACAGGAGATAGTTCTTTTCTCAGGAATTCATCTATACCTTCAAGAATAGCCAGAGAAGGATTTTTTGGAGTGGAAGGGATTTTTTTTATTTCGATTTTTCCGTTGATGGAGATAGTAAAATCAGTGAATGTTCCCCCTGTGTCAACTCCAATCCGCACTTCATTCTTCATCAAAGATATATTTTTCTTCAAGGGTAGAACAAAGTCAAGAAAATTCAGCGGGATCAGACTTTCAACACTTCAAAAGGTTAGAATATGGCAGTGTGGCAAAAAAATGGGCACAACTCTGTTTTTTATTTATAAAAATTAGGGACGGTTCCATTGTTTTTAGTTAAAATTATATTGTTAAATTGAATTCAAAAAATTAGAGGAAAATAGAACAGTTCCCATATGTACATCATATTTTTTTTCCAAACATCAGTGTATAAATTTTATTTAACTGCGATCATGAACAGTTTTAGAGGAAGAAAAAGTCTTGAGAGATACCTTTTGGAATTTTTTGGCATACCTTTAAGTATTGTTTCTGCTGTTTTAAAATAACAAAAAGGGAATTTTTTATAATTCTTATTTAACTTACTATTTATTCGCCAAAATCCACTCCAGGAAGAAAAATTCAGTTTTTTTATTATCTCTCCTATTTCTGAATAAGTCCATTCTTTCAGGTGGAATCCTTCTGGCTCGTCTGAGAAGTACTTAGATATATCATGAGGCCCAAAAAAAGCATGGGGTGTTCTGAATATGTACAGACCACCATCGCGAAGAATCCTTTTTACCAATAAAAAATGATATTCGACATCTTCAGGATGAAGATGCTCTATAAACTGATCACTAAACACAACATTAACTGAACCTCTTTCTATATTTAAGTTATATCCATCATAGATTATCAATTCAAAATTTGATGGGAAATGGCTGTTTTTTTCTCTTTGGTCAGAAATGTCTACAGCATATGCTTTTTTTACATATTTACAAACACTGGAGGCGAAATGGCAATCGCCAGGACCAAATTCAACAAAAACAATTGAATTATTTAGGTATTCTTTGACAAGCTGGAATTTCTGTCTATTAGAAGACTGGATTTTATCAGCACCCTTTTTTGCCATAAGCCGAGGATGGTCGGGAACATTGGCAAAGAGCTCATGATACATAATAGGGAAAATTTTTTTTCTCTCTTCTCTAGTAGCCTTTTTTAGTTTCTCTGCAATAGACTTTTCTATTTCATAATGTTTTCTCACCTGTTCAAAGTTTTGATCTTTGGGTAGTCTTTTTTTTAATTTCATTAAGTTTGCCGGTATAGATTGATGTGATTAATTTTCTGTTATTTAAAAGAAATTTGAGAAGGCCTCTCTATTAGTTCTTTTCCCGTTATTTTTTGGCAAAAGATTAACAATTAAAAAGGGGAGAGTCAAATTAAAATGCATAAAATGGGGAAGGTTCTATTTTTTTTGATTAAGAATATATTGTTTAAATGAATTTAAGTGATCAGAAGAAAATAGAATCCTCCATATGTAGAATTATAATCCCGTTGTTAAAGCGAGCAGGGCGAACTTAGAGTTTATTTGCATGTGCTGCACGTATTTGTCGAGCATGTCGTGCAGGCTTCAGAGGAAGAGCTGAGACGGCTTCCGCCTCCACCAATTCCAAAAGAAGAGAGTAATTTTTCTATGTCTTTGCTCCCGCAAGAAGCGCAGGAAACATTATTTTCTCCTCCCATTGAAACGAGGCTCTCAAAATGCTTCCCACATTTTTTACAGATAAACTCATAAATAGGCATGATACTGTTATTTTAAAACATTTTATCTCTTAGGACAATCCGGATTATTGTATAGCAATCGCTTCAATTTCTACTTTGACATCTTTGGGCAAGCGGGCTACTTGAACGGCTGCACGGGCAGGATATGGAGGTTTGAAGAATTCGCCGTACACTGCATTCATACGGCTGAAGTCATCCATGTTCTGGAGAAATACCGTGCATTTAATGACTTTATCGAAGGAACTTCCTGCGGCTTCAAGAACTGCTTTGAGATTATTCAACACAAGCCGGGTCTCTTCTTCAATAGTTCCTGCGATTAGCTCTCCTGTAGAGGGATTAATCGCGATTTGACCTGAAGCAAAGATAAGACCATTAGCCATTATAGCCTGTGAATAGGGGCCGATTGCCTTTGGAGCTTTATCTGTTTTGATTTCTTTTTTCATTTGTTTACTCCTTCTTTTACAAGAAAACAGATTTGGACCTGCTAAGGCCAAACAGCTTAAGGTGAGCAGAGCGTTTCTTCTTTTCATCTTAAGCTCTCCTTTTAAAGGATTAATGAAAAAACAATAATTATAACGTGACAGCTCTTTTTCTTTTACCTTCCCATCCTGGCACGGAAAATAATTCTATAATAACCAAACTCAAGAGTCCAGAAAAAGAAAAATTGTTGTTATTCCTAAGTAAACTCTGTATATTAAAATTCATTATTTAAAAGAACAATGAAGGGGATTTTATGATATTCAACAATCAAATCAGTTTGCCTGACTGTTTCTTTATCACGGAAATAGAGATGCTTCCGAAGAAGTAGTTTTTTTTGCATTTTATAAATATTATGTATTAAGCTATTCTTTTTGCACTTTATTTATAAATTAGGAGGTTGTTATGAAAAGAAGTTTTTATCTCATCTTTTTTGTGTTGGTATTTACAATTGCCATGCCTGTTTTCCTGGCTGGTAAAATCAATATCAACGATACCAAACTTTTAAGTCAACCCGCTATTAGCAAAACCCATATAGCTTTTGGTTATGCAGGAGACCTCTGGGTGGCTAATATTGATGGGAAAGGAGTCCGGCGCTTGACCACAGCTCAAGGCTTAGAATCTAATCCTGTTTTTTCACTGGACGGGAAACTTATTGCTTTTAGTGCCCAGTATGATGGCAACACAGATGTTTATGTCGTTCCTGTTGATGGTGGAGTCCCGAGGCGGCTCACCTGGCATCCGGGATATGATATTGTTCGCGGCTTTACACCGGACGGCTCCTCAGTGCTGTTTATATCTCCCCGTTATGTTTTTACAAGGCGGTATACGCAGCTTTTTACTGTGCCTCTTAAAGGCGGGCTTCCCACATCCCTAAAAATTCCCAATGCTTACAAGGCAACATACTCACCTGACGGCAGTAAAATGGCTTACACTCCACTCTCTGAACGCTTTCGCCAGTGGAAAAATTATCGAGGAGGAACGGTTTCCACAATTTGGATTATCACTTTTAGCGATTACTCAGTAGAAAAGATTCCTCAGCCTGAAGGCCGCTGTAATGATACTGATCCTATGTGGATAGGGGAGAAGATATATTTTCTTTCAGATCGAAATGGAGAATTTAATATTTTTTCATTCGATACAAAATCGAAAGAAATCAAGCAGCTCACCTCCCATAAAGATTTTCCTGTTCTTAGTGCTTCTTCAGGTAATGAGAAAATTATCTACGAACAGGCTGGGCATCTCCACATCTTCAATCCCTCATATGCACGGAGCACGAAATTAACTGTTGGTGTAGCAGCCGACTTGATTGAGGTTCGTCCCCGCTATGTCAGTGGATTCCGTTATATAAGGGGTGCTTCGATTTCTCCCTCCGGAGCAAGAGCTGTTTTAGGATTTCGTGGGGAGATAATCACGGTTCCGGCTGAAAAAGGAGACCCCCGGAACCTGACAAACACAACAGGCACTCATGAACGGAGTCCAGTCTGGTCACCTGACGGAAAAAACATTGCTTACTTTTCAGACGAGTCTGGTGAATACGAGCTCCATGTTAGTACCCAGGACGGCAAGGGAGATGTGAAAAAGTTCAAGCTGACAGGCACTGGATTTTATGACACCCCGGTCTGGTCGCCAGACAGCCAGAAAATTTCTTTTGCAGATAACTCCTGGACTCTCTACTGGATAGATTTAAAAACAGGGATCTCGAAGAAAATCGGGTCTGAATACCTCTTCGGGCCAAGACGTGCAAAGACGATCACGTCTACCTGGTCCCCTGATTCCAAATGGATTGTTTACACGCTGAATACCGCAGCTTATATCTCGAAGGTTTATCTCTACTCTCTTGAAAAAGATAAATCCTATGTGGTTACAGATGGCCTGAGTGATGTCAGCGATCCTGCTTTTGATGAGAGCGGTAAATATCTCTACTTTTTTGCATCCACTGATGCCGGGCCGGTCAAACAGTGGTTTGCCATGTCAAATGCTGATACGCGCATGACACGTTCCATTTATCTTGCTGTGCTGCAAAAGGACGTTCCATCACCTCTTACCAAGGAGAGTGACGAGGAAGAGGGGATGATAAAGAAAGAAAAACCTGAAAAGAAGATAGAGCCTGAAAAGAAAAAAGCAAAGCCGGAAAAGGCTTTCTCTGTAGACTTTGATGGCCTCAATCAGCGAATACTTGCTCTATCTCTTTCTGCTGGCGCCTATTTTAGTCTTCAGGCCGGCAAGGCAGGAGAATTCTATTATCTTGAAGCACCTTCGGGAAGCCGGGGACCCTATGCAAGGGAAACCAAGCTGCATATGTACGACCTCAATAAACGTAAAGATGAAGTTGTTTTATCAGGAGTTAATGGGTATGAAATTTCAGCCGATAAGAAAAAGATACTCTACATTTCCAGTGATTCCCTGGGAATTGCACCTGCAGCCGGAAAGATAAAGCCCGGTCAGGGAAAGATCGACACTAATGCCATTGAAGTACGTATAGACCCAAGGGCTGAATGGCAACAGATTTTTTATGAAGCCTGGCGAATTAACCGCGATTTTTTCTATGCTACAAACATGCACGGTGCAGACTGGGAGGCCATGCAAAAGAAATACGCTGTGTTCCTTCCTCATGTTGCAACTCGTGGAGACCTCAACCGGGTGATTCAATGGATGTGTAGTGAACTGGCTGTAGGGCACCATCGAGTAGGAGGTGGAGACACACCTGCGTTGTCCAAACAGGTTCCCGGAGGTTTGCTCGGTGCCGATTATTCTATAGAAAATGGCCGCTACAGGTTTAAAAAGGTCTATGGCGGTCTCAACTGGAATCCCCAGCTTCGTTCTCCCTTAACTGAGCCAGGCGTAGATGTTAAAAAGGGAGAATATCTCCTGGCTGTACGCGGGAAGGAACTTCGCCCCCCGCAGAATATTTTCAGTTTATTTGAAAATTCTGCGGGAAAACTTATTGAAATAACTGTTGGTCCGGATCCAAACAGCGCAGGCTCACGTACTGTATTTGTTGTCCCTGTTCGCGACGAGAGCTCTCTACGGAATCGTGACTGGGTGGAGGGGAACCTCAAAAAAGTTGATAAGGCTACAAATGGCCGGGTGGCTTATGTTTATGTGCCAAATACAACAACAACGGGACACACCTATTTCAAACGGTATTTCTTTCCCCAGGTGAACAAAGATGCCATCATTGTTGATGAGAGGTTTAACGGTGGCGGCTCAGTTGCAGACTACTATATAGATATTTTGCGGCGTCCTTTAACCTGCTACTGGCACATGCGTTATGGGGCTGATCTTAAAACGCCAGGTGCATCCATTCAAGGTCCTAAGGTTATGCTTATTGATGAGACAGCCGGTTCCGGAGGTGATCTGCTTCCCTGGATGTTCCGGAAATTCAAGCTTGGCAAACTGATCGGAAAAAGAACGTGGGGCGGCCTGGTAGGAACCCTTGGATTTCCAATCCTGATGGATGGCGGCTATGTCTCTGCTCCAAACCTGGCTATATGGACAGAGAATGGTTGGGTCGTTGAGAATGTAGGAGTTCCTCCGGATATTGAAGTTGAACAGTGGCCTGCTGATGTGATTGCCGGACGAGATCCTCAACTGGAAAAGGCTATTGAAGTTATTATGGAAGAGCTCAAGAAGAATCCACCTATAAAATTAAAGCGACCTCCTTACCCTATAAGAATCAGGTAATAAAAAACTCAGTGATGTTGTAACTCTGCACTTGCAGATAAATATCGAGGAGTTAATTTATCTTTTCGTAAATGTATAATAAATCAGATTAATTAACCTGAATAATTCACGAGTTGGGCAGTTTATAGATAACAAAAATTATTATCATGAAGAAAAACAGTAAAGCCGGAAACTCGAGTGAGAACTCTAAAATAAAGCTTGCTCGCGACCTGGGTTTTGGCGCGGCATTGTCTGTTGGTGTTGGTACGATGATCGGGGCAGGCATATTTGTTTTGCCTGGAATAGTCGCAGGCAAAGCAGGACCAGCCGTATTATTATCATTTATCATCTGCGGCTTTGTTTCAGTCTTGGTTGCTCTCTGTATGGCCGAGTTGTCCACAGGAATGCCTTATGCTGGGGGTGGCTACTTATTCATGGTCCGAGCATTTGGGCCTTTGATTGGCACAATTATGGGCTGGGCTTTATGGCTGAGCCTTATATTCGCATCCGCCTTCTATATGATTGGATTCGGTCACTATGTGAGTGATGCTTTAGGTGTTTCACCTGTTATGATTGCCCTTGTTGTAACAGCGTTGCTCGGCCTGCTTAACTTTATTGGAGCGAGAGAAACAGGGCGTACTCAAACCGTTATTGTCGCGATGCTTTTATTTGTGCTGATGGTATTTGTTGTACGGGCACTATTCTCTGTAGAGCCTGAAAGATTAACTCCCTTTATTCCTCCAGAGATTGGATTCTCTGGTGTGCTGATAACCCTGCCGATTCTCTTCATCACTTTTATGGGATTTGCTGAAATTTCTGCCATTTCTGAAGAAATCCGAAATCCAGACAGAAATCTCCCTCTTGCTCTGGTTGGTTCTGTTGTGATTGTAACTATTGTCTATTGTGCTGTTGTGTTTTGTATGCTGGGATTAAGGCAGTACAACGATCCGAGTATGGCCAATGAAACTGTGCTTATGGATCTTGCCAGGAATCTCATGGGCAGAGGAGGGTATATTCTGGTGCTTGTCGGGGGTATTCTGGCTACAGTATCTTCAGCAAATGCCAGTGTAATGGCAGCGTCGAGAATTTCTTTTGCCATGGGTAGAGACCAGCTCATGCCTGACTGGCTCAATCGGATTCACTCCCGCTTCAGGACACCTTACCGGTCGATCGCAGTGACCGGTGGCCTGACCATGCTTGTACTGGTGTTTCTCGGGGGTCATCTTGAGCTTCTGGCTGAAGTCGCCGGTTTCCTGAGCCTTGTACTCTATTCCCTTATAACTTTAGCATGTATGATTATGAGATACGCTAAGCTGGATTGGTATAAACCCAGTTTTCGGACCCCTGGATATCCGCTTGTTCCGGTTTTGGGATTGCTGGGATGCATTTTTGTCATCGTTAATACAAGTCGAGTTTCTCTGATCATTGGATATATGATTATTGCTGCGAGTTTTCTCTGGTATATAATTTTCTTACGTAAAGGAACACAACTGGTTGGTGCCTCGAATATATTATGGCAAAAAAAAGTTGTTAAACCTCTTGTAGTAAGAGCTAAGGAATACCTTGTCTCACGTCGCGAAGAGCTTCCGGTGATTCTTGTTCCTTTGGCTAATCCGGATACCGAGCATTCGTTGCTGATGCTGAGCACTGCATTGGCTAAAAAACGCAGAGCTCATCTTCAATTGATTCACGTTGTGAATGTCCCGGCACAAACACCTCTTGAAGCGGGGCGGATAGAATATGAGAAAAGGCGATGGGAGAAGAAAACACTTCTGGATACCGCATCCTATCATGCCTCCGAAAAAGGAGTTAAAGCTCGAGCCACTGCTATAGTGGCTCACAGTGTTACCTCGGCTATCCTCAGCATAGCTGATGTGGAGCAGCCTGACCTTATTGTAATGGGCTGGCGGGGTGAAGTTCGTATGCTCAGAACCCAACGGACCTGTGTTGCAGGCGTGCTGAAGATTGCAAAGGGAAATGTACTGGTTCTTAAAGATCGAGGTTTACAGAATGTCCGACGCATTCTGGTTCCTATCAGTGGAGGTTCGCATGCGCGGCTTGGACTTCAGCTGGCCAATGATTTAGCTTCTGAGTGGAAGGCTTCAATCACAGCATTAAATGTGCAGGTTGGACGGGGTCCATCAGCTGCCAGCTCTGATTTTGACAGGGAAAGCATCCGGCTCTTTCAAGGGGAAGCCGAAGACTTTGTCCGTGATAGACTCACCGAGGCTGGAGTTCCGGCTGATATATGTGTTGTTATTGATACAGATATTGCCCGGGCAATTGTCCGTATCTCTGGAGAGCATGATCTTATTGTAATGGGTGCATCAGAGGAGTGGATACTCCGACGGTGGCTTTTTGGTTCAATTCCTGACAAGGTAGCCAATCAGGCTTCTGCCTCTGTCCTCATGGTCCGCTCAAAAACGTAATCGAAAAAGCTGGGATCAATACAGGCTGTTCGAGAACGGCTTGTGAATTATATTTAAGATGATAGACTGGAAAAATACAGCCGAGGTAGCCATCATCGGCGGCGGCATAATGGGAGTATGCACAGCTTATTATCTGGCTAAAAGTGGTGTCTCGGATGTCGTTATCCTGGAAAAAGAGCTTTTGGCCCAGGCTTCAACGGGATTGAGTGTTGGGGGTATTCGCCAGCAATTCTCTCATCCTGCGAATATTCGTTTGGTACAAAAGTCTGTACAGCTGTTTGAGCATTTTAAAGAGGAATTTGGTGTTGATATAAACTTCCGCCAGGTAGGCTATCTTTTTCTTGCCCAGAAGGAAGAGACCTGGAGAAATTTTTTATCCGATGTTGAAACACAGCGCCAGTATGGCGTTCCTGTGGAGGTGCTATCCCCAAAGGAGATCAAACACCGATGGCCTTACTTAAATGTTGAAGATTTAAAAGGTGGAACTCTTGGTCCAGAAGATGGCTATGCAGATCCTTATCTTGTTGCGATGGGATTTGCTAATTGTGCCAGGAAGCTTGGTGTCCGGATTGAAGAAAAAACAGAGGTGACCGGCATCAAGATAAAAAACGGCAGAGTTCAAGGAGTTGAGACAAGTAAGGGGGCCATCTCTTCGTCTATTGTCGTTAATGTAGCCGGGCCCTGGGGAAGTGAAGTTGCAGGGATGGCTGGAATAAACATTCCAGTAAAACCCTACCGCCGCCAAGTCTTTATGACAAAATCCTTTGATGTGATTCCAAAGCCTGTACCAATGATTATTGACCAGGATGTTACATTTTACTTCCGGGGTGAAGATCCGGGTCTTCTTATGGGCATGAGTGACCAAAATGAGCCTTCAAGCTTTAATCTCCATGTGGACCGAGAGTTCCTGGAGGAAGTTATTGAGGCTGCAATTCACCGGGCCTCTATCCTGGAAAAAGCTGAAATCCTTCGAGGTTGGGGAGGACTATACTCAATCACTCCTGATGGAAATCCGTTTATTGGAGCGATTCCTGGTTTCGATGGATTCTTTTGTGC
Source organism: Candidatus Aminicenantota bacterium (assembly GCA_016783445.1). Lineage (GTDB taxonomy): Bacteria > Acidobacteriota > Aminicenantia > Aminicenantales > Aminicenantaceae > JADHWO01. Next base: position 52,811 of record JADHWO010000004.1, on the reverse strand, counting down.
TATTGGTTTTTCGGGTCATGGTTTTCAACAAGGGCCTGCAGTAGGTATTATCCTTTCTGAGCTCATCCTTGATGGTCGTACTGATTTTGATTTAAAACCGTTTACTTTTAGAAGGCAAAGAGACATAAAACATAAAGGAGAAAAAAGGGTGGTGTAAGCCAATGAGACTAAAAATACTATCCAGAAATGATGTGGCTCAAGCTGTAAATATGGCCGAAGCCATAAAAACTGTAAAAAAAGCGTTTATACAGCTTTCAAGTGGCAAAGCAGACGTGCCGTTAAGGACGCAGATTCAGGTGAAGAAGCAAAGCGGAGTGACCCTTTTTATGCCCGCCTATTTAGCTGAAAGTGAGGCAATGGGAGCTAAAATTGTCTCGATTTTTCCCAATAATCAGAGTAAAAGACTGCCTACAATTCATGCTGTTGTGATTGTAGTGGAAACAGAAACCGGTCGACCACTGTCTATTATGGATGGAACATATCTTACAGCGCTACGTACAGGAGCTGCATCTGGTGTTGCAACGGATCTTTTGTCGCGCCAGGATTCCCGGGTAGCAGCTATTTTTGGAGCAGGGACTCAATCCCGAACTCAGTTAGAAGCAATTTGTACGGTTAGACCTATAGAAGAGGTTTGGGTCTATGATGTGGAGCTAAAAACCGCACTGGCTTATGTTAAAGAGATGAAAACTCGAGGCAACCCAATTCCTGAAAATATTTTTATAGCAAAAACACCAAAACAGGCTGTCTGTGAGGCTGATGTTATTTGTGCAGCTACGACCTCTAGTAAACCTGTGTTTAATGATGAAGACCTCAAACCAGGTGTTCATATAAATGGTATCGGCTCTTATACACCGGAAATGCAGGAAATTCCTGCCCGGACTGTAGTTCGCTCCAAGGTAGTTGTGGATTCTCGTGAGGCAAGTCTTGCTGAAGCAGGAGATTTGATTATTTCTATAGAAGGAGGACTTATTTCAGAGCAGCATATTTACGGAGAAATTGGAGAGGTGGCAGCAGGAAAAATTCCGGGTCGTGAGTCAGAAGGAGAATCAACGTTCTTCAAATCAGTGGGATTGGCTGTTCAGGATGTGGCTGTTGCCGAGCTCGTACTGCGCCGCGCAAAAAGCCTAGACCTTGGCTTCAATGTGGAAATGTAAAAGACTTTCCTTGGAATTTTCTCTTTCAGCTTAATTTAAGAACAGTAACTTATCTACGTTTTACCCTGGCCTTTGGCGATTATCCATGTAAGTTATCTTATTTATGAGTCGCTGGTTACTTTTTCTTTATCCGCTTCGAGCGGTCAGGATCTTCGGGCTTTTTTATTTTTTTCGGAGGATTCTTTTTAAGCTCTTCAAGAAGGACTTCGACAGCTTTTTTTATACATGGATCTTCTCCTTTGGCCACAAGCTCTGGCCGGTCATACACTTCTATATCCGGATAGACTCCAACTCCTTCTACTGCCCAATTTCCTTCTGTGTTTATAAAACCAAATGTAGGAACTGCAGTATAACCTCCATCAGCCAGGGCCGGATTGCCTGACAATCCGACAAGTCCTCCCCAGGTTCTAGTCCCGATAAGAGTTCCCAGTTTGTTCTTTTTGAAGTAGTAGGGGAAAGCGTCGCCGCCAGAAGCAGAATAGTGATTGATGAGCATGACTTTTGGCCCCTCGTGAGCTGCACCTGGAGTCTGGCTTGGAATCAAACCTCTCCTTCCCCAGTAACTTAAGATTTTTCTTGTCAGGAGTTCTGTCATGACATCAGGAATAAAACCGCCTCCGTTATATCTTTCGTCAATGATCAGTGCATCCTTGTTTCTAAAAGCATAAAAGCCTTTAAACAGTTCCCTGTTTCCCTCAACAGAGGTATTGGGAACATGGAAGTAGCCTATTTTCCCTTTTGAGAGTTTATCCACCATTTCTCTTCTTGAATTCACCCAATCCATGTAAAAAAGGTTCAGCTCGCTCTGGATTGGCTTTATCAGGAACTCTCTTGCTCCTTTCTCAACAGGCTTAGAATTCACAACGATAGGTATCCTTTTTCCGACTGTGTTTTCAAGAAATTTGTAAGGATTGTCTTTTGTGGTGATATTTTGGCCGTTGAGACTGATGAGGTAATCGCCCTCCTTCACATTGATTCCCTGTTCGGTTAAGGGAGACCTTGTTCTTTCGTTCCAGTTTTCTCCTTTGTAAATTTTGCTGATGATGTATCTTAAGGATTTCTCGTCAACTTTAAGCTCGGCACCTAAAAGTCCTCCTTCAACCCTTTTAACTCTTGGAAAGTCTCCCCAGTTGATGTAGCAGTGTCCGGTATTCAGCTCTCCGACAAGCTCTCCAAAAATAAAATCGAGGTCAGCCCTGTGACTTAAGTAAGGAACCAGCTGGCCGTATTTTACTTTCATCTTCTGCCAGTCAACTCCATGTAGATTTTTTACGTAGAACCAGTCTCTATAGATTCTCCATCCGTCATTAAAAAGCTGTTTCCATTCTTTTAGAGGTTCTATCTTCATTGTTAAGTCGGAAAGATTTAGCTCTCCGGCTCCAACCTTCTGATCGGGTTTTAAATCGATGATTCCATATTTTTGCCTGGCACGGTAAAGAATCTTTTTTCTATTTGCCGAAAGTGCTCCACCAGATATTCCCTTTATGATCACTGAATCTTTCTTATCTTCGATCTTAAACATGTGTAATTCGCCATCTTTGACATAAAGAACCCCACCCTCTACAGCAGTAAGATTTCTGTAGTCCCCGGGTTTTAAGGGGAAGGATACGATCCTTTCGTTTATTCCTTCAAAATTTATCCGGACTGAAGGTGCCTTTTCTTCCTCTGTCTTGGATGTTTTTTTCGCTTCTTTTTTGGAGTTTGTTTCTTTTTCTGCTTTTTCCTTTTTGACCTCCTCCTGGTCATTTTTATCTTTAAAGAGAGGAGGCACGGCTTCTGTTAAGGGGACAGCATAAATATTAGTTGATTCCCTGAAAATATAATCGAATTCAAAGCTTGAAAAATTCAGGTTGAAGCTCCTGTCTGAGAGGAAAAATATGTATTTTCCACAAGTTGAAAAGACAGGGGAAAAATCTATGAACATATCATTCGTTAGCTGGAAGGTTTTTCCCTTGTCCAAGGAATAAGCCCAAACCGCATCTTGAGTGTTATCACTGTATTTTGTATAAACTACCCACTTGGAATCAGGAGACCAGTCATAATCTGTGATATCAAAACGGCGGGCTTTATCCACATATGTAATGTTTTTAGTTTTGATATCCAGGATCTGTAAATCCTGATTCCTGTCTGAGAAAAGAACCTTTGAGTTGTCAGGAGACCACACAAGGGGATACCGCCATATCTCGCTTCCTTCTGTGAGTTGAGTGACAGCATTATCCTTACTCCTGTCCATGAGGTAAATCTCGTATTCACCGGTTTTATCCGAGTAGTACGTTAAAAATTGCCCGTCAGGGGACCATGCAGGGAAAATTTCCCTTACTCCTTGAGTGTCAGTCAGATTGTATGTAATTCCTTCCTTTGCAGGAACTGTGAATATATCCCCTCTAGTTTCGAATACTGCTCTTTTTCCAGAAGGGGATATGTCAAAGCTTGTTATATTTTCCTTAACATTTTTAAAATAGGGCATAACATAAGGGCTGTCATAATTGATGTTGACCTGTATCCTTTGATTCTCGTTTGTATGGATATTTAATTTGTAGATGTAACCTCCATTCTCATAAACAACAAGCCCGTTTTCACCCGAAGGCCAGAGAACATCGTATTCTGAGTGACCTGTAATTTTTTCGATCTTTTCTGTAGCCAGATCATAAGAATAAATATTTAAGGTTAAGTCTCTATCCGAAACAAAGTAAATTTTATCCTTATACCACATGGGATGCTGGTCGGTTCCAGGGAATGTCGTCAATCTTTTTGATACGGCTTTTTCAAGATCATAAGTCCATATATCCTGGGCCATTCCTCCCTGGTATCTCTTCCAGGTTCTGAATTCTCTGCCAATTGGAGTGTAAGTGATTTTTTTCCCGTCCGAAGAAAAGGTTCCTCCTCCTCCCTCTGGTATCTGAAGGGGAGTCTCAAATCCACCATCAATACTCACAAGAAAATATTTTCCTCTTCTTTGTCCGTATGGAGTCCTGTTTGCCCTGACCAGAATTTTCTGGCTGTCAGGCGTCCAGTCAAGAACCTGATAGTCAAAACCACCTCTTGGCGGCATCATTCCTACATCATTGTAGTAGGTGAGCTGTGTTGGGATTCCACCTGTGATGGGCATGATAAAGACCTGCCGGGAACCTGAATATTCAGCAGAAAATGCTATCCACCTGCTGTCTGGTGATATTTTAGGAAATAGCTCCATCCCTTCGTGAGACGTGAGTTTTTTTGCTGCTCCTCCTGCTGCTTGAACAGACCAGATGTCTCCGGCATAGACAAAAACGATCAGGTCTTTATTTATGTCAGGGAACCTCAGCAGCCGAGCATCATCGATAGCAAAATTTGACGTGACTATACCAAGGCATAAAAAAATTAATAAAGTTGTTTTTCTCATAATGCCTCCTTAAATAAGTCTTGAATGGCCATTTTTAAAATATATTTAAAGTATATTGGAAGATTTCATATAAAGTCTAGCCAAAAAATTTAACGTATAAGTTTTCTTCCTTTTAGCGTAGGTAATTATCAGAAAATATTCGTGAATGGTCTCGCTCCCCTTCAGATTTTTCACGCCATCCCTTCATCAATTTTTTAAACGCATAAGCGAAGGGCAGTGGGTGGAAAAAACCGTTTGAAGGCAGAGCGGGCATGGTTCCTCTCCGGGATGGAGAGGGGAGCGAAGCCTGAAACCGAGCAGCTTTTGACTCGCTGGGGCAAAAGTTGCGTGTTTTCTGAATCCACTGTCCTGAGCTTAAACATACTCGCCGCCCGACTCTGTCGGATTTCCTCGAAGAGCGATTCAGGGAGGCTAAATCTTCAAAGGTCGCTTCATCCATCCCAGAATATTTATCAAGACATGTTTTACCCACACAAAATGGAAGAGATTTATCGGTTTATGTGTTTGAATTAATATGTTTCCCAGAAAATTCCAACTACAGGTCATAAAAAACGACGGATGTTGACAATTATCTAACTCAGGGTTATATTTAATGGAAACAAGAACTTAAGGGAGTATAAAATGCCTGGAATCCTGGGAACAAAACTTAGAAGAGAAAGAGAGGATATTGGCCTTACACAGGAAGCTCTTGCCAAGGCCGTAGGCTTATCAAGCAAATTCATCTCACTCCTGGAGCTGGGAAAAAGAATGCCAAGCCTTGACACTTTAACCACTCTTGCTAATTACTTTAAAAAAGATGCCTCTTACTTTTTAAAAGAAAAAGAGGAGGCTTTTAATGTGCTTCTTCAGGAAGAGAGCCTGGATAAAAAAGCGAGAGGGGAGTTGAGGAAGTTCAAAAAGTTTTGTGAAGAGTACAGCAATCTTGAGGAATTGACCGGACGCCGTCTTGAGCTTGCCCCGCTTTACACACACACATCGGCTGAGAGAATGGCAGATGAAGAAAGAAACAGGCTTGGATTTGGAAATGGGCCTATCAGGGATGTTTTCTCGGTGCTTGAACTTAATGGCTTACATATTGTGAGACAGCCCATTCCGGAGAAATCCAAAATCTCAGGTGTATTTATCTATTTTGAAATAGAGGGAGCTGCTTTTGCTCTGGTAAACAGCATCCAGTCTCTTGGACAACAAATCTTCACAGCAGCTCATGAATACTGCCATTTTCTCAAGGATAGAAATATTGGCCCTGTTATCGATAATCCGGATATATTCATAAATGAGTATGTATCTCTTTACCATCCTCGCGAAAAGTTTGCCCAGACATTTGTTCTTCGTTTTTTAGTCCCCCCATCAAAGGTTAAAGAAATAATTAACAAAGATCTGTTTAAAAAAAAGTTAAATTTTGCGGATGTTCTTTATCTCAGGAATTATTTTGGTGTTGGAACTCTCGCAATAATTCAAGTGCTTAAGGATTTAGAATTCATTTCCCCGACAAAATTTGAGGAGTTCCAGAAGCTTGCCTCATCTACTCATGGGGAGGCTTTTTTTGGGAAGTTTTCTGAGGAGAAGGAACTGATAAAAGGGAAAGGAGGGATTCTCTTCTCTTCCCGGTTTAAAAGAGTAGCTCTTGAAGCTTATCAGAAGAAGATAATCACTGTAGAAAAACTATCCGAACTTTTTAATCTAAAAAAGGAAAAACTAGAATCTTTTCTAAAAGTGAGATAATTTTTTCATTTAACCTCATCCTCGAATAAAAAGCCTGCATTGATCATTGACTTCTTGGTTCTCTTCTATTTTGTGTGGGTAATAATAGGTAAGTATTCGTGAATGGTCTCGCTTCCATTCAGATTTTTCACGCCATCCCTTCATCAGTCTATTCAACGCATAAACGAAGGGCAGTGGGTGAAAAAAACCGTTTGAAGGAAAGCTCAGGTCAGCAGGTTCAAAAACACGCAGCTTTTGCCCCAGCGAGGCAAAAGCTGCTCGGTTTCAGGCTTCGCTCTCCTCTCCCTCAAGGAGAGGAACCATGCCCGCTTTGCCTTCAAACGGTTTTTTTTACCTGCTGGCCTTCGCAAAATTTAAATATTTGAATAGCTGGGGCAAAAGTTGCGTGTTTTCTGAATCCAGTGGCCTGAGTTCAAACATACTCGCCGCCCGACTCTGTCGGGCCTCCTCGAAAAGCGATTCAGGGAGGCTAAATCTTCAAAGGTCGCTTCATCCATCCCAGAATACTTACTTTTGATCTATCAAGACATGTTTTACCCGCACAAAATGGAAGAGAACCGACTTCTTTTTTATTTTGTCAGATTAAGCAGATTCAAATATATGCAAGAAATTAAAGTGATCTGCTTCCATTTGATATCTATAAAAAGAGAGATGGTTAAGGCAAATCAACTCTTTAATTTATTATATGGGATGAATTATAAGCTTAGAGAGTAGAAATGCCAGGGATTGAGTTAAATTAAGCATTTTTTAAAATAGAGAATTTAAAAAAAATTTGAAATGTTGACATAAAATAATATTTTGTGGTAGTTTTTAAATAGAAGAGAAAATAGACAAAAAAAATACAGAGATATGAAAAACAAAAAGGACAAGAAATCCAAAAAAACTCATCGTGGAGAGGACAAATGAAAAAAAAGGCAGTAACTCTAATATCTGTGATATTTATTCTTTTTGTGTCAATTAATGCTTACCCGAGTGAAATGCCCTCAAACCAATTGACACTTTCAAAGTCAAGTGCTTTTTCGGTCAGTAAATTAAATGAAGAATTTTCATTAATGAAAAATTATGAAATAGCTACAATAAACACTCCGTTTTTTGACTTTGAAAAAACAACGAGTGAACTTGCACAAGCCAGAAGAGGAACCAAGAAGTTTTCTGACCCCGAATCAATCAGACAAGAGATTAAAATTCAGAAGAAGAAAAAGACGTCATCTCTGATTGCATCAGTAGGATTTCTCGGATTGGGGAGTACTCTTATTTATGTGTTTGCCACTTATGAAGAAGCAGAAAGGACAGACCAAGTGGAAGACGTAGAAGCGCTGGTTGGATCACAGCAAAATACATCCGTGGCAAGAAGAATGTCACTTTTTGGTGGAATACTCTCTTGTGTACTTAGTGCAGTGTTAGTCAATGATGCTATTAAAAGGAGCAAAACCATTAGGTCCTACGAAAAAGAGCTGATAAAATTTGCAGAAGAACAGAATAAAATAACGAGATAGATACAAACCAGAATTTACTCTGAGATTTTTACTTTAAATCCTCCCAAAATAAAAATAAAATCACATTTATTTTCCGTAAAAAATGTGATTTTTTATCCTGAATAGATTTTTTTACTGCTCCAATTTATTACTCAACGACCTCTGTTTGACAATAAACATAGCAAGGTGTTATATTTTGCCCAGCAGGAAGGGAATATCAAAGCATGAAAAAAGCCCTGTTTTTCTTTTATTTGTTTGTGGGCTTTGTCATTTTTCTTATAAGTATTTACGGATTCTTTTTGCTCCGTCAGCGCCCCGGCCTTCCTCTTCCTACGGGAGTAGACTATGGTTTTGTTGAGCAAATAGACGGCGTAAAAACCGAAGGGAAATTAGACCGTGAATTTATGCTTAGCCGGAAAACAATCGGAGAACAGGTAACCTTCCATATCAAAGTTAATGACACAATAAAAAAAAGAGAGGGTCAAATCATTCCATATTACTCTGGGCCCCAGGCTGCTTATCCCTTAATTTATTTCCTTATAGCTCTCTTCTGCCTTGCCGTAGCAATTTTAGTTTTTTTCCTGCGTGCCGAAGATTCAAGGGCTCGCATCTATTATTGGGCTTCTTTGGCACTCTTTTCTTCCCTTATCATAAACAGCGGATTTTTCTGTTTGCGGAAAGACTGGCTCTCTTATGCTCCGGGGATCTTGTTCTATATTCTCTATCCTCTGGCACCTGCTCTTCTACTTCGTTTTTCTCTTTTTTTCTCAAAGAAAAAACTCAAGATAAGCAGGTTTTTTATTTACTGTCCGGCTCTAATTTTTGCTGGGGTTCTTGAGGTGTTATTTCTCTTGTCAAGCTTAAAATCTTCGATCGAAATAAACAAGTACTACCAAATCGTTCTTTATGCTCTTCGTTGTTACCTAATTTTCTTTGTCCTTTTAGCAGTTTTTTTCCTTATTTTCAGCTATCGAAAAGTTGCCATGGAGGAAGAACGAGCCCAGATAAAATGGATCTTTTACGGTCTTTTTGTCGGTTTGGGACCGTTTATTCTTTTATATGAATTACCCCAGGTAATAAGAAATAAACCTCTGATGACAGAGGAATTTTCCCTGTTGTTTTTTATTTTTATACCTCTTGCGTTCGCTTTTTCCATTGTGAAGTTTAAACTGATGGAAGTCGAACTGGTCATCAACCGAAGCTTGGTCTATTTTTTACTAACTGTGTTCACTGTCAGTATTTATCTCTTTTCCGTTGCTCTTTTTCAAAATATCTTTTCAAATTTCTTTTCTGTCAATAAAACAGCTGTATCTGTTATTGGGGCTCTTGCGGCTGCAGTAGTTTTTCATCCTGCGAGGAAGAAAATCCAAGAGATAGTTGATAAGGCATTTTTCCGGATGAGTTTTGACTATAAAAAAAGCATCCTCAGTTTCAGTGAGAGAGCTTATGAGATGGTAAACCGCGGCCAGCTTGTAGAATTTTTCTTACAAAAGATGAAAAACACCTTGCCTCTAGAACATATCGGAGTCTACATATTTTCTGTGAGGTCCGGAAAGCCTAAGCTTTTAATTGGAAAAAATGGCGAAAAAAACCTCAACTTTTTGGTTTCTCTTTGTATGGATTCAGATAATATAATTGCCAGGAAAAGGGCTGTTCGTACGGAAGAACATATGGATTTTTCACTGGAGGAAGAACTTGAAGAGAAAAAAATTGAGTTAATTTTTCCTCTGTCTTTTAAGTCATCTGACCTTGCTGGATTATTGTCTCTGGGAAAGAAAAAATCAGGGGAGAAATTCAGCCGGGATGACATAGAGCTTTTACTTACCATGGCCAGGGAACTGGCTTTAAACCTTGAAAGGATCAGGCTTCAGGAAGAAGTGATTTATGAAAGAGTGGAAAGAGAAAAATTGAATGAGCTTAACCGCCTTAAAACTGAGTTTATTTCATCTGTATCCCACGAGCTTCGAACTCCCATGAGTTCCATCCAAGGTCTGGCGGAAATTCTTCAGGGAGGGAAGATAAAGGAGAAAACAAAGCAGGATGAGCTCATAAACCTTGTGGCCAGCGAAAGCAGCCGACTTTCCCGATTCCTGCACAATATCCTTGATTTTGGAAAAATTGAACAACAAGTAAAAACTTATAATTTTCAAAAAGTTAAAATACAGTCTATCATTATAGAAGTAGCACAACTGTTTTTACAAAAGTTAGAATCAGATGGATTTGTTTTCACTGTTGATTTAGCGGAGGGTCCTATTTTTTTAGAGATAGACCAGGATGCTGTTAAGCAGGCTTTGACTAATCTTATTGATAATGCTATTAAATATTCGTCAGATAAGAGAGAAATCGTGATCCAGCTTATCGAGAGAGAAAAACTGGCGGAGATTCATGTTAAAGATAAGGGGATTGGCATTCCTTCCAGAGATATAAAGAGGATATTCGAGGAGTTTTACCGGCATGCTGAGGCGAGCCAACACAATCCAAAAGGAGTAGGCCTGGGATTAAAAATTGTCAAACACATTATGGAAGCTCATAAGGGGGAGGTCAAAGTTGAAAGTCAAGCCAATAAAGGCAGCACTTTTATTCTGATTTTTCCAAAGCCATGAAAAAAATATTAATTATCGACGATGATAAAGTTTTACTTGAAACATTAAAAGTTTATATGGAAATAGAAGGTTTTAAAGTTATCACGGCTGCTGATGGAGAGAAGGGATTTCAGCTGGCAAGCCAGGAAACAGTTGATTTGATAATACTCGATTTTTTACTCCCTTCTTTAAATGGACTGGAAGTTTGTAAGAGGTTGCGGACAAAAAAAATTAAAACGCCTATTATCATGCTGACAGGGGAGAAGAAAGAAGAAATTGATAAAGTTTTAGGGCTTGAGTTTGGAGCGGATGATTACATCACAAAACCTTTTGGGACAAAAGAACTTCTTGCCAGGATTAGAGCTGTGCTCCGCCGCTCTAAACCTGAAGCGCCAGAAGTTGAGGAGTATTCTTTTGGGAATGTTTACATTAATTTTAAAAAACAAATCGCCTCAAAAGGAAAAAAAGACATTTACCTTACAGCCAAAGAGTATGGCCTTCTTAAGCTCCTCGTTTCCCATGAGGGAGAAGTTGTAAGCCGGGAGACAATTCTTAATGAAGTCTGGGGTTACGATAAATTCCCCACAACAAGGACGATTGATACTTTTATCCACCATTTAAGGCAAAAAATAGAGGGAAATCCAGCCAAACCTTCACATCTTATCACTATACCCTGGTCCGGTTATAAATTTCAAAAATAACAAATCTTACACTTTTCCAGCCTTCCTGTTTTATTCCTGTTAATTAAAATGGGGGCAGACCCAATAAAATATTGTGACCTATCTCTGCAAATTTGGGTATGTACTCATTTTCTTCATTAATTGTATCAATAAAAGAATTAAAGGCTATATCTGTCTTTCTCTAATTTTCCTACAAATTTTCCATTTTTAACAAACTTTTAACAAACTCTTAACATCTTTTTGACAACTTTAGATCCAGGGGAAGTTAGATTATTTATAGAAATGGAGAAATTGAAGATTAATAAACTCCAGGAGGCATAATGTTAGCAGTAAGTAAAAATATAAAAATAAGTACCGGGCTCATTTTATTAAATCTCCTGAGGGGATGTTTCATGCCCAATTATCGGTATGCGGATATCTTAAGTTTAACTTTTTGGAAGGCTTTTTGGTCAACAATGAGACCATATCTTTTTTTTGTCTCTGGAAGTGCTGGATTGGTAGGGCTTGTTTTTATAAAAGAGCTGGGAGATGTAAGAATTGCACTTGCTTTTATCCCTCTGTTCTTATCCTACGGATTAGGACAGGCTCTTACAGATTGTTTTCAAATGGATACAGATGCTCTCTCCTCCCCATATCGTCCCTTGATAAAAGGTATAATTTCCCGCTGGCAGGTTTTAAGTGTCAGCCTTGCTGGATTAACACTGGCGATTTTAATCATGGTTTATTTAAATCCTGTAATTTTAGTCTTTGGTGTTATTGCAGTTATAGGTTTGCTCACTTACACTCCGTTAAAAAGAACCTGGTGGGGTGGGCCATTCTGGAATTCATGGATAGTTGCTTTGCTGCCAGTTATGGGGAGATTTGTAGATAGAGATTATTCAGTCAAGGAAATCATTCGGCTGGGAGACTTACATTCTTTGGCCTTCCTTTTAGCAGTGTTAGCGATTTTTTTCGGTTATGCTAATTTTGTTGTGATGGGTTATTTCAAAGATATTTCAGCTGATAGAAAGACCGGTTATAAGACTTTTCCTGTAGTTTTTGGCTGGAAGGCAGCTGCTGTATACAGCGATGTTATTGCTCTCTTAGCCGCTGTGCTTACCGGCTGGGTACTGATTTTGTTCAGAGAGCAAAACATACTTGGAATTTCCATATTTTTTATAGCAGTAGCTGTAAACCTTTATGCCCAGATCAAGATCCATCAAACCAGGGATGAAAACAAAGCTCACGGTGCGATAGCTAATGTGGTTCGTTCTTTTATTCTTTACTGTGCAGCGATAACTGTAACTCTGAAGATAAATTGGCTGGTTTTTATTGTGGCCTTTTATTTATTCTTTGAACTGACTTTAAAACTTAGACCAGAAAAAAGGCAGGTGTGAGACAATGCTTATTTTATTAAACAAATATTCCAATAATGGCAAAGGGTTTCAAAAATGGGAAAAGTACAGACCTGAGCTGGAAAAAAAGTATATCAAAAATAATTATATCCTCATTTCTGATTTAGAAGAATTCCACAAGAGCCTGCGTCAGGAGTATGGCAGAGGAGAAAGATTATTAGTGTCGGCTGGAGGGGATGGGACGATTAATTTTTTACTCAATCAAATAATGAATATGAGAAAGGTGGAACGCAGGAAAGTAATTATGGGAGCTATTGGTTTGGGTTCGAGCAATGATTTTCACAAGTCTTCCTCTGAAAATAATAACAATAATGGTAAAGTGCCGTTAAAATTGGATTATAAAAATGCTGTTCAGCATAATGTTGGGCAGGTTGATTTTGAGGATGAAAATGGAAAATGGCAGAGAAGGTATTTCATCATAAATTGCAGTATTGGAGTTATAGCTCAAGCCAATTTTCTGTTCAATTCAAAAGAGAAAATCATAAAATTGATGAAATCCAAGTGGGTTGAGGGAACCATCTGGTATTCTGCATTAAAGACATTATTCTCAGCTAAGAATATTCCAACAGAGATCAAAATTGGGAATAAACGCTATTCAACGGATGTTTCCAGTTTGAGCGTTGTTATTAATCCTCATATCAGCGGGAATCTCTGTTACGATTTTAATATTTCTCCTCAAAGCGATTTTTTTGGTGTTGCTCTTTGTGAGAAGATGGGAGTCCTGGCCAGATTAAGGACGATTTTCTCTCTTGCACGATCTAAATTTTCAGGACTGCCAAAAACGAGGAGCTGGAAGACGGATAGAATTGATATTTACCCGGTTTCTCTTACACCGCTGGAGCTTGATGGAGAAGTATGCCTTGCTCGTGACATTAAGATCAAATTACTGCAGGGAATCTTAAAAGTAAGCCAATGAAAAAAGATATTTTAGAAAACTTAAAAATCGAGAAGATAACTAAAAATTATCTCAAAGCTCCACATAAAAAAAATGAGATTCACGAAGCAGATGCAGAGTTGATAGATTTTGGAAAGGAAAGTGAAAAATATCTAGCAATAACAACGGATGCTTTGGTGGAAGAGGTATCCACTGGCTTATATGATGATCCATATCTTATTGGCTGGATGCTGGCTATGGTTAATTTTTCAGATCTGGCTGCGGTTGGAGCTGAACCCCTGGGACTGCTCGTGTCAATTAGCTTCCCCTCAACTCAGGATGAGGCATTTATGGCGAGACTGACAGAGGGAATTTCTGATGCCTGCAAGCGGCTGAATACATTTGTTCTTGGTGGAGATACTAACCAGGGAAAAGAATTATTTCTTTCCGGGTGTGCTGTTGGACTTGTTCCAAAAAAATCAGCCATTACCAGAATAGGAGCAAAACCAAAGGATAAGTTATACCTTTCCGGTCCAGGAGGCCTGGGAAGCATTTTTGCTTTTTTGCGGCTGTCCGGGCAGGATTATAAAATGCTGGAGTTTTTCTACAAACCAGCCGCAAGAATCGCAGAGGGAATAATAGTCAGGGAATTTGCCAGTTGTTGCATGGATACAAGTGATGGTCTTTTACATACTTTAGATACACTTATGCGGCTGAATCATAACAAATTCATTCTTAATAATGATTGGGAGCGTATCTTGCATCCGGTTGTACAACAGGTGTGCAGAGCTCAAAATCTTCCGCCGTGGTTGGCTCTGGCAGCGGTTCATGGAGAATTTGAGCTTTGTTTTACCATAAGCCCTCAGAATGAAAAAAAATTTCTTCAAAGGGCCGCCCTAAACGGTTGGATGCCTATCTTAATTGGTGAGGTGGCCAGCGGAGAAGGAGTAAGCATCAAGACTCAAGAACAGCTAATCCCTCTTAATACTACATTGATTAGAAACTTGTCTGAGACGGCTGGTTCTGATCCTCAAGGCTATATAACAGAATTACTTCACATTGCACTAGAAGCTGGAATTTGGTAGTGTAATCTAAACATTTTAAACATTACCAGGAGAAATTTGATGCTTAAGGAAAAAGTAACAATCATTACCGGTGCAGCTGGTGGTATAGGCTCAGCTACAGCACATATTTTTGCCAAACAAGGTGCTGTTTTAGTCCTGACAGATATTCGAAAGAAAGAATTAGAAGAATTAAGTGTGGCCTTGAAGGATCTGGGAACAGAGACCATGGTTATTGAACATGATGTCACAAACCCTGAATCCTGGCAGTCGCTTATAGAGAATGTCAGGCAAAAGTACGGCAAAATTGATATTCTTGTTAACAATGCAGGCGTTATTCACCCAGGAGCAACTGAAAAAATTGCCTTAGAGAAAGTCCATCATCAGGTTTCAGTAAACTTTTTAGGAACTATTAATGGATGCCGGGCAGTTTTGCCTCTTATGAAAGAGCAGAATTCTGGTAAAATTGTCAATGTTGCCTCATTGGGAGGTATTGTTCCGATGCCGGGTGAAGCTATCTATAGCGCTACTAAATTCGCCATTCGAGGCTATTCTTTTTCGCTATATGCTGAATTGCGTAAATCTCCCGTGGGAATAGCTGTAGTTTGTCCTGATTCTGTAGATACTCCACAGCTTGATTATGAACTTTTATATGACGAGGCTGTGCTTTCCTTTATAGGGGAACCCTTAAAACCTGAAAAGGTTGCTAAAGGAATAATCAAAGCAGTGCGTAAGAATAAGGCGGAAATACTGGTTCCGTCCGGAATGGGAGTTTTCTGCCGGATTGGAATGGCTTTTCCCAAGTTTTACTTCTTGCTTTTGCCGCTCCTGGAGAAGATTGGAAGCAGTACGATAAGAAAAAGACGTGAAAAGAAGAAAAAAATGCAAACAGGCGAATAATAAAGACTTTATATAATATTTTAAACAATTATTGGATTTGACATGAAAAAGGTCAAATTGACGGGAGTGATTAAAACTGCTGCCATTTTGGAGCTGGCACTGGCAGTTGGAATTGTATTTTTCTGGATCGCTTTTTTTACTACGGACTTAATAAGTTTTAATGACCCACAATTGAAAGAGATCTATTTGGCTTTTGAATCAGCTTTTCCTGTGCCTGATATCTATCTGTCTTTAGTTTTAACTATCGGTGGAATTGGCTTATTGAAAAAGAAGTCTTACGGCAGTCTGTTTTCCCTAATGGGGGGAGCTTCTCTTATCTTTCTTGGGCTTCTGGATATCTCGTTTAATATCCAACATGGAATCTATCTCACAGGAGTTGGAGAAGGTATTTTGAATATATTAATAAACCTTCTCTGTCTTGGTGGAGGTATTTTTCTTGTTCTGGCAATCTGGAAAAATAGAACTAATTAACTAAAAAAGCAAAAAAGGGGATAGGCTACTTTTTTAAAAAAAAGTAGCCTGCCCCCTTTTTCCTACATTTTTTTATTTCCCTGCCTTTTTTAACAAACTTTTAACAAACTCTTAACATCTCTTTGACAACTTTATCTCAGGGGAGAGTTACATTATAGAAAGAGGATAAATAAATTAAAAAATTGCGAAAAATGGAGACAGTCTCCATTTTACAAAACTTCGGTCACTAGGATAAAAAATGTCAGAAATCAGGGATTTGAGAGTGCTTATAACAGGAGCATCTTCTGGAATCGGCAAAGCGCTTGCCTTTGAATTTGCAAATAAAGGAGCAAAACTAGCTATAACATCCCGTAGCTTTGGCTCTCTGAGGAAGGTCGCTGATGAATTAGAAGATACTTTCCCAGGGATTCAAGCTCCCCTTGCCGTTGCCTGTGATGTAGCAAATAGGGAGAAGGTCAACCAGCTTATTAAAAGATGTGAAGACCAGTTAGGGGGCATCGACATCTTAATCAACAATGCTGGCACAGGAGTTTATGGGTATAGTGAGATGACGGCATTAGAGGACTTCCGCTCAGTAATGGAGGTCAATTTTTTTGGGGCTGTTCATTGTATTCTAAGAGTCCTGCCTCTTCTGAAAAAAAATGGTAGCGGGCTAATTGTAAATATTTCCTCTGTTGCAGCCATGTACGGCGTTCCTTATCTGGGTGCTTATAGTGCCAGTAAAGCCGCGCTTGTTGCCCTTGGCCAGAGTTTGCGTGCCGAGCTGGCAGGGAGCGGTGTCTCAATAATGAACGTTTATCCAGGCTATACTCAGACTGGCTTTTTCGAAAAAGAGAAGAATGTGGGAGGGGCACACCGGCCTCCTGGCCCCTATGTTTCTCCCCAGAGAGTTGCAAAAACTATTGTTAGAGCCATAAAAAAAGAAAAACAGGAGTTAATTCTTTCCCTTGGAGGTAAGATGCTGGCACTGTCTCGAAGTTTCCTGCCCTGGCTTGTTATAAGGGTTATGAAAAGAATCGCGAATAAATTACGAAATAAAAAGGAGGAATTTAATGAATAAACCAAAATTACAAATTATTGTACTTTTCCAAAATCTGGGAGATGAAAAGACTTATTTTGCCAGGTCTCCAGCTCCACCCCTCGCAGGTGCTCTAGTAGCTGGCTTGACTCCACCTATAGTTGATGTAGATCTTCTCCATGAGATGGTTCGTCCTATCGATTACAACACAGATGCAGATTTTATTGGGCTCAGCTTTATGGATTACTGTGCACCCCATGCTTTTGAAGTAGCGGATAAGTTTAGAAAGCTTGGGAAAACAGTCGTAGCAGGTGGGAAATATCCTTCCACTTTTCCTGAAGAGGTTATTCCCCACATGGATTCAGTAGTTGTGGGGGAGGCAGAGCCTGTTTGGGCCCAGGTGGTTGAGGATATGGTAAATGGAAAATTGAAGAAGGTTTATGAGGCACCTCTTGCTCCATCTTTAGACAATATACCTCCTCCACGATATGACCTGATTGAGTCAGATTTTGCGGTTCCTGTTGTGACTGAGGCTACGAGGGGATGTAAATACAAGTGCAGTTTCTGTCAGCTTACGGTTAAACCTACTCCGTACCGCTGCAGGCCGATAGAGGATGTGATCCGTGATTTAACCGCTACCTCTAAACTTCCATTCCATAAACGCAAAATGGCAATGCTCCTTGACAATAATCTCGGTGGAGATATGGGTTATGCCAAAGAACTTTTAAAAGAGATCGCCAAATTGAAACTATGGGGATTAGGAGCCCAGTTCAGCTTTGACTGCCTTCATGATGATGAATATATAGACCTGTTAGTCGAGGCGCGGTGCGGAATGGCTTTTATTGGATTGGAGTCATTAAATGAGCCAAGCCTTTCATCAGTCCATAAGAGGCAGAACAAAGTGGAGGAATACAAGGAGCTGTTTGAGAAGCTTAAGAAGCGTGGGATTTTGACATTTACAGGTTTGATGCTGGCTCTTGATGAGGATACTCCTTCCTATTACGAGAGTCTGCCTGAGAGGCTTGATGATATTGACCCGAGCTCAATACTTACCTCTATTTCCATCCCAATTCCCGGGACACCATTCCATAAAGAAGTAGAGTCAGAAGGGAGGATTTTTGATAAAGACCTTTCACATTATGAAGGTGACCATCTTGTCTTTACACCAAAACGAGTTTCTTCGGAAGATGTTTTTAAAGCCTATCGCAGAATCAATAAATACTTCTATTCCTGGAAAAGTATTGTTAAAAGGTGGTGGAGATTTATCTCCACAATGTCAACTAAAGGGAATATACTGAAACGGATATTCCGTTCTTTGATTATTTCCTCAGTATTCTTTAGATTATCCATTTTCCAGAGAGACCATGCTCAGAAAAAAGTGTATACAATTACCGGTTCGTAAAAATAGCCTCTGCTAGCAGCAAATATTGGGGATTGTTCCTATTTTTTAAGGAACAGTCCCCTTTTTTTCGATATTTCTGCTTTTTTAACAAACTTTTAACAAACTTTTAACATCTCTTTGACAACTCTTTTCCCCAATATGCCTAAATTATGTAGAGAAAGAAGATTAGGGAGGAATGAGATGAAAGAGAAAAAATTTAAATCAATGGGGAAGAAGCTAATATTTTTAATTACACTTTTTGCAGTTATTACTTTTGCGACTGATTCTTACGCTAAAGAAAAAAAACACGGTGCTAAGCTTCTAATTCAGACATTAGATGGCCAAATTATCAAGGCAGAACTTCTAGCAGTAAAAGGGAGCAAGCTTATTCTTATGGATGATTTATCTTTATCTGGGATTACAACGGATATATATGAATTGAGAAGTATCCGAATTTTGAAGAAATCAAAGTTATTAAAAGGTCTTGGAGCTGGATTATTGATTGGCGGAGGAAGTGGTGCATTGCTGGGTCTTTTAAGCGGCGATGATCCGCCTGGTTGGTTCAGTATGACAGCCGGTCAGAAGGCTTTGATAGGAGGATTAGGATTGGCAATTTTATCAGCGCCAATTGGCGGTATTTGGGGCGCTATCAAAGGTATTGATGAGTCGATAATTTTGGAAGGAAGGCCAAATGAAGAAGTAGATAGCATTCTGAAAAAGTTGAATTCTAAATCACGGTTTCCCCTAGAATTGCCTCATAGTTACAAAATGACAAATTCTTTAATGAAGAAAAAAGTTCGAAATCCTGTTGAAAAAAATGTAATTCAAAAAAAGCATATTAGATTTAATGAGAGACATTATCAAAAACCTAGATCTAGTAAGTTCAGCCGCTTTCATTTCACTTTTAATCCTGGTTATTTTAATTCTCACGGAGTTAAAAATTATTCAGGATATTTTAAAGATTGGGGTTTTGGAGATACAAAGCCAGGTGGAGAGCTCATGCTATTCTTTGTTTCATTTGGTTCATATGGACCAACAGATTTCCCGCAAGTAGCAAAAGATCCTGTTATTTTTTTTAAAAATATAAGAATTGAATATTCAATCAGCCAAAAATTTGCCTTGGGTGTTGGATATTTTCCTTTAGGAGAGCATGAAATTCATGGTTATAAGTACGTTACAGTCTATAAAGAAGGAAGACAATACTACACAGACCTTTATCTCTTGGGAAATTATTCGGGAAGTGTTTACTATATTACAGGCGCGTGGATGCCTATTCCAGATGCTTTTCTCAGGAAGTCATCTTTTAAACTAGGAGCTGGAATAGGAATAAGTAATCTTAATCTAGATTTTAGAACATCTGAATGGAGATTCTCAGGAGGGAAAGGCGATAATATCAATTTTTCAAAAAATGGCTTAACTTTTATTGCTTTTGGAGAATATGATTACTTTTTCAATAGGCATTGGTCAGTGGGAGTGAATATCGATTACAAATATATTCCTGTAAAAATCGAAGATTTTCAATTAACCGGTTATTATGTTGGGGACTATGATGAACAATTTAATATGATTTATAGTTCAATGATACTAAATTTTCCTGAAAAAAGAGTAAGTTTTGGCGGTTTTGGATTTGGGATAAATTTTGGATTACATTTTTAAAAAGCTGACTAACTCGGGTTAGTCAACTTTTTAAATTGATATTCTCAAGAACTTCCATTAGAAAAAAAACAAAAGAGGCAACATTTTTTTAGACTGGGGAAACGTTTGGCCATCCTTCTCAGGAATAAGGCTCAATAAAGCTGTTGTTGATATTGACTGAGGATTGAGATATTATCTTCAAAACTTTGTTGTTCGGTTTGACATTGCTCTTATTGACGAGGGTTTAGGAATTAATTTCAATTTCTATCATGTCTTTTGACGGAGATTTGAATGAAAGAAGATAGTAATAGGCTATATTTCTGGTTTTTTGCCTTCTGTTTTTCCTTCGCTTTTTTTCATATCCTGCCAGCTCTCCTTACGAGCTATCTTAAATGGCCTTTAACTGGGGGAGATACACTTGATTTTATAACTCCCTTTGCCGTTATTCCTTTAGCTTACATTTTTTATTCACGTACCAATAAAACTCTATATTCCATCCAAGGGCAGTTGCCCTCGCTTGATAATTTAAGGATTTCGGCGCGGATCTTTTTAGCTATTGGATTTCTTTGTTATGTGAGTGGTCATGGTATCCATCTCTCTTCGAATTCTCTTGCCAGGCTTGTTCAGAACATGAAAGATTCGGAATTATACCGGGCCACATATCTTTTTGATGAGACAATCAGCCATCTTATATGGCACGGAGGAGTTTTTCTAATTTCTGTAGGCTTGGTCATTATAGCTTCCCAGTTTTTTATCAAGTCTATCTCCTGGAAAAACATTATTCTTCTTTCAGTCGGGGCAGTTTTATTTGGTTTTACTTTTACAGTGGAAGCAATAGAAGGCCAGTCAGTTGTTTTTGCTTTTCCCGCCGCAGGAGCTGGCTTTCTCCTTGCTCTTTTTCTTTATTTTCGAAGACAAAAAGAAAGAGGGAAGTATCCCTTTCTTATATTTTTCCTGGGTGTCTTTTTATTAAGTCTTATTCTTTTCGCCTGCTGGGGGATATCTCATTCAGGATTTCCTCAGTTCAGCGAGCTAGGTATTATCTGAGCCTAGGCCAGCTCAGCGAGTACAGCGGTTAAAAAAGTCCAGAATTTTTCTACAGATCCTATGTGAACCCTTTCTTCCGGAGAATGAGGATGTTCAATAGTGGGCCCAAAAGAAATCATATCCATGCCTGGAAATTTTTCTCCTATAATTCCACATTCAAGGCCTGCATGAACAGCAGCAACTTCTGGCTCTTTTTGAAATGTTCTCTGGTATAATTCTTTAAAAATCTTAAGGAGAGAGGACTGAAGGTTGGGAGCCCAGCCAGGATAGCCATCAGGTTGCACAATGTCTGCTCCGGCAAGTTCACATATAGCTTCGATCGAATTTCGTGTTGCTTCCAGGGCTGATGCCACAGAGCTCCGGCTGCTGCAGATAATCTGGGCATGGTCTTGAAAAGTTTTAACAATTGCCATATTGGTAGAGGTTTCTACAAGGTCTTTCATTTCAGGGTGTTTGGCAATCACTCCGTGGGGGAGAGTAAAGAGGAGGTTTATAAGAACCTTCTGGGATTCGTCAGTCAAGGGATCTTCTTTTTCCTCTTCTGATTTTTCAAAAGAGAAGTTTGCGTCTTTCTCTATGGTTTTATATTCAATTATTATTTTTTCAAAAGCTTTTTGTAGGGAAGAGGAAAACTCCTGACTCTGGGCAGGGTCAAGGAGAACATCAGCCCATGCTTCTCTTGCGATAGCATTTCTTTTATTCCCGCCTTCTATTATTACTAATTCAAATGGGAATTCTTTTTTGGTCTGCCATAACAAACGGGTAAGGAGTTTTATTGCATTTCCACGCCCCTGGTCGATATCAATCCCTGAATGTCCACCTCTAAAACCGAAAACTTTGAGCCTGTAGAGCTCGCCGCCTTTACTTGTCTGCCTCTTTAATTGATAGGTGATTTCTGAATCAGCTCCGCCAGCACAGCCAATTGTAAAGGCTCCTTCATCTTCGCTGTCCAGATTGAGGAGTTTTTTTCCTGTTAGAAAACCAGGTCCTATTTTAGTAGCACCGGTGAGGCCTGTCTCTTCATCCACAGTAAAAAGGAATTCCAGGGGGCCGTGTTTTAAGCTGTTTTCTTCCATAATGGCAAGGGAGGCGGCTACGCCTATCCCGTTGTCTGAGCCAAGAGTGGTTCCTTTAGCTTGAACCCATTCTCCTTGGACTTCAGCTTGTATAGCATCTTTGGCAAAATCGTGAGCAACATCAGAGTTTTTTTCACCGACCATATCCATATGTCCCTGGAAAATAATTGTTTCCGCATTTTCGTGACCTGGAGATGCTTTTTTTGCAACAATAACATTTCCGACTTTATCCCTTTTCCAAACCAGATCCAGACGTTTTGCCTCTGATATAATATAATCGCCCAGGCCCGTCTCGTTTCCTGAACAGTGAGGGATTTTCATGATTTGCTCAAAATGCTTCCAGAGAAGAAGTGGTTTGAATCCTTCAAAGATAAATGACATATTATTCCTCCTGGTACATAAAAGATATTATTAAAAAATTAGGTGGAATAATGACATAAAAATTATACAGATTCAAGAGAATTGTTAAATCTTCTCATTGCTGATTTTTACATTTGACTTTTCTTTTTTGTTTTCTTTAAAATTCATATACCTCCTTATGAAAAAATCATTGGGCCTTGTTTTTCAAGATATCTTCAATTCATATCCAGAAGTTTTCTCTTCTGCACCAGGGCGGATAAATATCATTGGTGAGCACACCGATTACAATTTGGGTTATGTTTTGCCTGCGGCGATTGATCTCCGGAGTTGTTTTTTCCTCTCCAGAAGGAGTGATAAAAAAGTTTATCTCTGGGCAGAAAATTTTAAGAAGAAGGATACGTTTTCTCTCCAAAAAATCTGTTACTCAGAACAGAATAAATGGGTCAATTATGTTAAGGGTGTTTTCTGGGCGCTGGAGGAAGAAGGTTTTAACCTTCAGGGAATAAATGGCCTTGTATGGGGGGATATTCCTCTGGAGGCTGGGCTTAGTTCTTCTGCGGCTCTTGAGGTGAGTATTGTCCAGGGTTTAAACACACTTTTTAAGCTAGATCTTGAACCCAAACGGATGGCTGAGATTGCGCGCAGGGCAGAGAACGATTTTGTCGGTGTGAAGTGCGGCCTTATGGACCAGTTTATTTCAATTTTTGGCCAGAAAAACAAGGCTTTATTTTTGGATTGTGAGATACTTAAATATCAGCTCATTCCGCTCGACCTGGAAAAAGCTGGGCTCCAAATCCTTGTCTTTGACAGTGGCGTCCGTCGGGAATTGTCCTCTTCAGAATACAATAAGAGGTGCCTGGAATCTTCTCGTGCTCTTGAGCTTCTAAAAAAATACGGGATTTATAGTTATAAAGATGCTACGTTGAGTGTGCTTGAGGAGAGAAAAGACAAAATCAATAAAGTCCTTTTGAAGAGAGCCAGGCATGTTATTAGCGAGAACAATAGGGTAAAGAAGGCTGTTGAGGCGATAAAGAAAAGTGATTTTCTCATGCTGGGCCAGCTTATTTCCCAATCTCATAAGAGCTTAAGAGATAATTATGAGGTTTCCTGTCCAGAGCTTGACTTGCTTTATGATTCAGCTCAGGAGTTTTCCGGCTGTTTAGGAGCCCGTCTTACAGGGGCTGGATTTGGAGGCTCAGGGATTGCCCTTATTAAAAAAGAGAAATCAGATGCTTTCAAAAATATACTTCTTAAAGAAGCGGGAAAAAGAGGATTTGTCCGGCCCGGATTCTATGAGGTAAACATCAGAGAAGGTGCGCGTGCAAATTTCCTGAATAAGGAGGGAAAAGAATGAAAAAAGTATTGCTGTTTTTTTGGATTCTCTTCTTTCATTTTTTCTCTGCTGGGGGAAGTGAAGCAGATTTTCCTGAAAAATTTTCCCTTAAAACCGGAGAGCTCCACCTGGCCCGTACTGTCCAACCGGGCCGATATTTTGAAAGCCTTGGCCAGAAGAGTGCTGTTTTGGGTACTGAGGATGGAAATACAGAGATCTGGATCTACCCATATAAAGTCCTTCACAATTTTCAACTATATTTTTTAATTGAAGAAGATAATAAAATCGTAGATGGACGAGAGGTAGTAAACAGAATAGATGTTTATCCCCATCAGACCACTCTTCGCTATGTTCATTCTTCCTTTACGGTAAAAGAAACTTTTTTCTCTCCCTTAAGAGAGTCCGGAGTTGTGATCTTATTATCTGTTGAGTCCATCAAGCCTCTATCTATTATTGCGAGCTTCACACCTGATTTGAAACCAATGTGGCCTGCAGGGCTAGGCGGGCAGTACAGTTACTGGGATAGTGGAAAAAAATATTTTGTTATCTCCGAGGGCACAGGAAAAAATGTGGCTCTGGTGGGAAGTCCAGGAGGTGAAAGGTTTTCTTCAGGGCCGGCGCATGCCCTTCCTGAAGGAGACATGAAGATGAAAATTCATGTGGACCCAAAGGTTTCAAAACAGGTTTTTATCCCCATATTTATTTCAGCAAGTTTTGACGGAAGAAGAAGAGCAGAAAATATTTATTCTCGGCTGGGAAGGGATTTTGAAGAGCTTTATTCAGGAACATTCGATCATTATGAAAGTTTGGTAAAGGAGTATCTCTCAGTTCAAACCCCGGACAGGAGTTTGAATCAAGCATTCCAGTGGGCCAAAGTGGCCGTGGATAAAGCCTTTGTCTGCAACCCTC
This sequence comes from Candidatus Aminicenantota bacterium, assembly GCA_016783445.1. Lineage (GTDB taxonomy): Bacteria > Acidobacteriota > Aminicenantia > Aminicenantales > Aminicenantaceae > JADHWO01. Next base: position 28,357 of record JADHWO010000004.1, on the reverse strand, counting down.
AACTGGGATGCGGGCTTGTGGCGGGATATGGTCTTTCCGGTAGAAGTGAAAGACCTGGTTTTGCCTGGTTCTTTGGCGGGGATACATTTTTCAATTCCTGGGCTATAAACAGTTACGGCTATTTTGATGTGACGCGGCAGGGCTTAGCCTTCATAAGGAAGAATCAGCGTGAGGATGGGAAAATCATGCATGAGCTCTCCCAGGGTGCTGCGTTTATTCCCTGGTTTGAAAAATATCCTTACGGATTTTACCATGCTGAGACATCTCCCTATTATATCATTTCTTTAAATGACTATCTCAAATGGTCCGGTGATTTAGAATTCATAAAGGAAAGCTGGCCTTCCATAAAAAAAGCATACAAGTACGTTCTTTCTTCCGATACAGATGGAGATGGCCTTATGGAAAATACTGTGGCGGGATTAGCTGCTCTGGAGCTAGGAGCTTTTCTGAAAAAGACAAAATCGGATATTTATTTAGCAGCCTTATCTGTAGAGGCTCACAGGGTCTTGTCAGAGCTTGCGAACCTTATGGGAGAAAAAAAACTCTCCCGCGGTGCAGAAAAAACGTATACTAAAGCTTTGGAAACACTTCGTGACAAATTCTGGGTGGAGGCAGAAAAAAAATATGCTCATGCTTTGACCGTAGAGGATAAACCGCTTACTGAAACCACAGTTTGGCCCTTCATGCCTCTTTTTTTCAGACAGTTTCCTCAGGAAAGAGCCAATTATATCCTGGATCTTTTTGCTTCTTCTGAGATGAGCACTGACTGGGGCGTTAGGTCTCTTTCTCCTAAAAGCTCGTATTATGACCCTTTAAATTATAACTACGGAACTGTCTGGCCATTTCTGACCGGTTATGCGTGTCTTTCAGAGTATAACTACGGCCGCTCTCTTGCCGGTTATTCTCACCTTATGAGTCTGGCTTTTAACACTTTTATCGATGCTTTGGGATTTTGTCCTGAGCTTTTTTCAGGGGAGTTTTTTAAGCCGATCGAAGCATCAGTTCCACATCAGATTTTTTCTTCTTCTCCTGTTATTACTTGCCTGGTGAGAGGGCTTTTAGGATTAGGGGGAAATGCCCTGAAGAGTGAAATTAAATTCAGGCCGAGCCTTCCCGGAAACTGGGATAGAGTTAAAGTCAGAAATTTTCGTATTGGAAAAGATATTTTCCATTTTAATTTATTACAGTCAGAGAAAAAATTGATTTGCCAGATCGACTCTGAAGCTTTTGTTCCGTATCGTATTTTTTTCTGTCCTTCTCTGGGTTATGGAGCCCAAGTAAAGGCTGTAAAAGTCAATGGAAAAGAGAAAGATTTCCTGATAGAGGAGAACAGCGGAGAAGTTCGCGCTGTGCTGGATTGTGAGATTAAAGGGAATACACGTATAGAAATATTGACAGAAAAAAGTATTTTTATCCATTTGCCTCCTTTTTTTCCTCAGATCGGCGATAAAACTACGGGATTGAAGATAATAAGAGCTCAATATAAGAACAATCAACTAGGAATTCTTGTTGAAGGATTAGGGGGGAAAGAATACAGCTTGAGCCTGTTAACAACAAGGCTGGTACACTCCGTTGTTGAAGCCACAATGGAAGAGGCAGAGAAGTTAGAGAAAAAGATAAAAATTCGTTTTAAAAGGAATGAAGAAGGGTATATGAGAAAAGAAGTTATTATTCAATTTGGAAAATAATTCGAGTGGAAGGAAAGGCTTTACCCTTTAGAATGATCAAAAAGCTTTTTTCTCATCAATTTGGGCTTTTGGGAAAAAAGATTGTTTTAGCCGTTTTTTTATATTATAAGAATTATCAGTTGAAACAAAAGCCCTTACAAGAGATACTAAAAATGTTTTAAAATTAATTAGAAGGTAAAAAAATGAGGCAGATACTTAGGGAACTTAAAAATCATGCACCATTCACCGCTTTTGGAGCGATCACAGGGATAGTTTTAATTGTTGTTATAATTCTTTTTAATGTCCTTTCCCAGGTTTCCAGGGTTTCTTCAATTATTTTTTACATCTTACATCCGGCCCATGTAGTCCTAAGTGCAATAGCGACCACAGCAATGTATAAACTCAATAGGACGGATTTTAAATTATTATGGGGAATTATAATTGGTTACACTGGCTCGATTGTGATTGCTACTTTAAGTGATTCTTTAATTCCATATTTGGGCGAGTTGTTACTTAATCTGCCTAATAAAGGAATTCATATTGGCCTTATTGAAGAACCATTGATAATAAATGGCGCAGCATTTTTGGGTATATTAATAGCTCTTTTAGTGCCAAAAACTAAATTCTCTCATTCTGGACATGTGTTACTCAGCACCTGGGCATCCTTATTCCATATCCTTATGGCTATAGGACAAACAGTAAGTTTGATTATAATTTTCCCCATTTTTTTGTTTTTATTCCTAGCAGTTTGGGTTCCTTGTTGTCTGAGTGATATAATATTTCCTCTTTTATTTGTTCCGGTAAAAGAAACGAGGGAAAAATAGAATAAAATTCTTTAAGAAAATCCTACAAGGTTAGTTTTTCCAGAGTCTTTTCGAATACAGAATAGGCTTCCTGTCCAAAAAGACAAAATATTATCTCTTGAGGATATTCATTATTTTCCTGAAACTCCATGGCAGCTTTGAGCATAATTTCACTGCACTGCTGTATGGGGAAGCCGAATATACCTGAGCTGATGGCAGGGAAAGCCATGTTTTTTATTTTATTTTTTTCTGCTATTTTAAGGCTGTTCAGAGTTGCATTGAGCAATTTCTCCTCTTCCTGCCCTTCGCCGTAAACAGGGCCAGCAGCATGGATGACGTATTTGGCCTTGAGGTTTCCTGCGTTTGTTAATACGGCTTCTCCCACTTCTATAGGCCCAATTTTGTTACATTCTTCCTGGATAGAAGGCCCGCCGTAATTCCGGATTGCTCCTGCAACACCGCCTCCTAAGATTAAATTTTTATTTGCAGCATTGACCATAGCTTCAACATTTAGGAGAACAATATTCCCCTCTACAAGCTTAATTTTTCTTTTTTTTATTGTATATTCTTTCATTGATTTCATCTCATTTTTTTAAGGCATTTTGAACCAGTTCAGAATCTCTGTAAATACATTGTTAAAATTGTTACGAGAGAGATGAACAAGTTTTGCATCTTTTCTATTTTTAATCCTGTCAACAAATTCATTTCTTCGTTCCATGATTGTAGCCAGCATTTTTTGAGGCGAGTCTAAAGCATGGGCAAGTATATTCTTAAATATCTTTGAGAATAGCTCCATTTTGCCGATTTCATCCACAAGGATGATCTTTTCAGAATACAGGGCTTCTGAGATGGCAGAGCAACCGATATTTTCCAGGTCTTTTGTGTTCACACCGTAACTTCCAACCCGATAAGGAGAAGAAAAATCTTTCCTGGCCAGGATACCTTCTTTGTTATCAGGAAGAGAAGTAATTTTGAAGCCGACTCTTTCTCCCTTTTCTCTTAATTCCTCGGTTATAAAGCCTCCCACTTTATTTGAGAGAGAAACATCCTGGCTGATTTTTTTTATCAGGGTTGTTTTCCCGCAGCGGGGAGGGCCGGTAATCAATAAATTACTCAAAAGCTATTTCAGCTCTTTCTCGATTATTTCTCTCAGTTCATCCCCGAGTTTTACAGATTTTTTCTTTAAAGATGTGGCTTTTCTCTTTATTTTTGATTTGAATTCAGTATCCTGGATGCCTGGCAGGTTTATCTTGACATTATAATAAGCTCCTTCAGCGGCTGCCTGGGCTGTAAGCCCTGCCACTCCAGCATCGCTAAGAGAATTTTTATTCCCTTTTTGAGCAATCTCTTTAGCCAGATTTAGAGCCTTTATGCTTTTTTCCAGTACTTCAAAAGGAACTAAAGTTGCTTCTTTGGATGCTTCTTCTATGGCCTTGTCCCTTTCTTGTTTTTGCTCGTCTGTTTTCCTTGGCATCCTGGAGGCTCCCATAAGCTTGTTAAAAGCTATCGCATCTAGATCTATAGCTCTTAAAAATTCATCCTTTATTGCCTGGGCTTTCACGGCTATTTTTTTTACATCATTCTGGACAGTTTCATATCCTTTTTTGCCAACTGTTAAATTGGAGACCATTGAGGAGAGAGAAGCGGATAAAGCTCCGCATAAAGCTGCTGTACTTCCTCCACCTGGAGCAGGAGAATCCACGGAAAGTTCGTTAGCAAACTCCCGCAGATTGAGACAAATCAAAGAGTTTTCAGTTTCTTTGAACTGGTATTCGATGATTTTCTTTTTTTCCTCAAACGGGGCAACATCGTTTAAGCCAAGAGAAAGAACAGCTGTTCTTATGAGCTCTTCTTCCGGGACCCCCGGGCTTTTTCCCTGCTTTTCAATGTAATACCTGCCAGCCATAAGAAGAGCTTCCATAGGGATTAAGCCGACTAGCTCACTTCCCGTAACCCTTAATCCGATTTTTTCCGCTTCTTTTATAACTTCATCAAATACGATGTGAGGCGGAGATATTTTATAGTTTGTAAAGTTTATTGAGATTTGCGCAATTCCATAATCTTCAATAAACCATCCTACGGCCTTAACTTCTTTGAATTTGCCCTGGACCTTGATGGCCTTTCCTGTCTCATCTCTTATTATCTTTCCTTCTTTATTTCTTTTTGCGCGCCCCCTCTCTCTTATGTTAAGCGCGATTTCTTGTGCGAGTCTCCGGTCGCTTGTGTTCAAATTTATGTTGTATGCGATTAAAAATTCTCTCGCTCCGATCACCGTGGCCCCAGCTTTTGGATTAAAAACAGGTTTGCCGTAATCAGGTGCCCAATCAGGGTCTTTCAATTTTTCTGAAAGACCTTCATATTCACCTATTCTTATATTTGCCAGATTCCTTCTCTCTGGCTTCTGGGCTGCCTCTTCATACAGATAAACCGGAATTCCAAGCTCTTTACCGACTCTTTCTCCTACTTCGTGGGCAAGCTGGATACAATCTTCCATTGTAACTCCTGAAACAGGAACAAAAGGACAGACATCTGTTGCTCCTATTCGGCTGTGAGCCCCTTTGTGCTTGCTCATATCCAGGACTTCAGCTGCTTTTTTTATAGCTTTAAACGCTGCTTCTTTCACTCCTTCAGGAGAACCAATAAAAGTGACAACGGTTCGGTTGGTTGATTCTCCGGGATCTACGTCAAGAAGCGTGACTTGGGGAGTGGATTCAATCTCTATAGTGATAGTGTTGATTTTTTCCCGGTCTCGCCCTTCGCTGAAATTGGGAACACATTCAACAAGTTTCATTTTTTTTCTCCTTTATTCAAATGCAGAATCCCCTGAGAAACTCCTTTTTTATTGAATAATTCCACTTCTCCGAACTCTCTGATATTGTCGAGGATAATGCTGCTGTCTCCAACAATTACGATAACTGGGGTAAGAAGTGGGTATTTGCCGGCTGTTTCAAGAACTCTCTCTGAATCGATTAGCATAATGTTTTCATAATATTTCCTCCAGAGTTCATCTTCTATGTTGAGGATATTAAATTCAGAAGCCTTGGAGGAAAGATTCTCAAAAGTTTCTATTTGCAGAGAGAGATTTCCGATCAAATAGGATTTGGCCTGTTCAATTTCGGGGATGGGTATTTTATTTTTGGTGATTCCTTCGATTTCTTTAAGAATTTCGTTTATAGAAGAGTATGTGACTTCAGGTGTTACTCTTGCATTAACAAAGAATATGCTGCAGCTCTTAAAGGAGCCCACATTGCTAAAAGCATAGTAAGCATATCCCTTGGATTCCCTGAGATTCATAAAAAGACGGCTTTTGGGTGTGCCGCCAAGGACTTGATTTAAAGCAATTAAAGGGAAGATATCCTGGCTGGTTACAGGGTAAACAACATTTCCAAGGTAAATTGTGGCATCTTTGGCTCCTGGGAGGTCGATCAAGCAGACTTTTTGTTCTGTGAAGGGATTAGGTGGGGGTAAGGGAGAGTTTAAAAGCTCTTTTTTTCGCCAGGAATAAAAATAGCGGCTTACCAGTCTTTCGGTTGCCGTGATATTCAGATTGCCTGTTAAGACAATAAGTGCATTGTTGGGTCTGTAATAATTTCTGAAATAAGAAATGAGATCTTTTTGGTTTAAGTATCTTATAAGATCCTCATTTAAGGTGCCTTTGTAATAAGGATGGTCTCTGAAAAGAAGTCGGAAGAGTTGCCTTTTAGCTAGAAATTCCGGGTCTGTTTTATTCTGAATTATACCGTATTGCATTGACCTTTTGACATTCTCTATTTCGTGACTTAAGAACGTGGGCTGGAGGAACATTCTGCTCAGGAGTGAGAGGGCTCGATCTAAATATTCTTCTAAAAAAGTAAAAGTAAAAACTGAATGGTCAGGATGGATGGAGGTAAAGAATCTTCCGCCTATGGATTCTATTTCTTCTTCAATTCTAGAAGAGGTGAGGTGAGAGACCCCACGGCTGATCATGTTAGCCGTGAGAGTGGCTATCCCGGGAAGATTTTCCGGAGAGGAGCTTTCTCCTGAGAAAATGATTGCCTTAAGGCTGATGATTGGAAGATTTTCTCTTTGGATTATCGCTAAAGTCAGGCCATTATTAGGGAAGGTTTTATAATTTATTTCAGGAAGCCTTAGTTCTGTAAACGGTTCGGGATTGGGAGGAGATTTACGAAATCTTTCCTGAGAGAAGAGAAGGGGATTCCAGTATAGAAATATCAGAAGGAATAAGGGAAGGGCGTTTTTTAATTGGCTTCTTATTTTTTTCATTTTATTATATTAAGAGTAATACTTTCATGAGTAAAATATTTCCTCATAATTCCTATAATATCACCACGAGTTACAGCAAGGTACTTTTTTAGCTCATTGGCTAGATGGTCGAGGCTTTTTTTAGAAAGAAAACTCTCGGCAAGGAATCGAGCCTTATCTCCAGAGGTCGCATACTGATTGATGTAGTCCATCTTAAACAAATTTTTTGATTTTTGTAGCTCTTTTTCAGATATAAGGCTCATTTTAAGCCTGTTAATCTCAGAAATTATAGCCCTTTTACTCCTCTCCATCATTGTTGTGTTGCCGCAAACAACAAATATTTTTAAACGTGCAAGGTTTTTCCTTATTTCAATGCTCCCGCTTAGATGGGAGGCAGTACGGTCTCTTTTAATCAGCCTTTTGTAGAGACGGGATGTTTTCCCATGTAGAAGAATATACTCAATAATTCTAAGAGGATAGAAATCATCTGTTGATGGAGAAGCCATCCTGTAACCTAGGTGAAAACCCGGAGAGGGGACAGAAGGATCTTTATGAGTTCTGATTATGGGTTTTCTTTCTGGAAGCTTTGGAGAAGTGACAGGAGGGAAGTTTTGCCCCTCAGGTATAGTTTCAAAATATTTTCTGATTTCCTCTTCTGCTTTCTTTTTGTTTATATTTCCGGCAATTGAAAGGACAGCATTATTAGGTTTATAAAAAGTGGAATAGAATTTTTTAACATCTTCAACTGTTATGTTTATTAAGTCGGATTCGTTTCCTATAACAGGATGACTGTAAAAAAAATCAGGGTAGATAAACTGGTCAAATCTATAATAACTTTCCAGGTAAGGATTGGTTGCTTTCCTGTGATGAATCTCTTCAATAAGAATATCTTTGACCTGTTGGACATTTAAGTCGTTAATCTCAAGAGACATCATCCTGTCCGATTCAAGCCAAAGCACCCGTGCAAGCTGGTTGGAAGGTACAGTTTGGAAAAAAATGGTTTTATCTGCTGAGGTAGCGGCATTAAGCTCCCCTCCAGCGTTGTGGATAATGCTGTAGTGCTGCATCCTGCTGACATTTTCTGAACCCTGGAACATCAGATTCTCCAGCAAATAAGCCAAGCCAGTCTTTCCAGGCTCCTCATACATGGAGCCAACATTATAAGCAACAACAACCGAAACAAGAGGTAGGGAAGAGTCTTCTGAGAGAATAACCTGCAGCCCGTTTTTTAATTTGAATAGAGTTATGGGGAAAGGTAGGTTTTTTTCATCCTGAGCTTGAGAATAAGAGTACCACCCAAAAAGAAAAAGGGATAAGCTGAGTATTAAAAGCTTGTTTTTTAATAAAGAAACTTTATTCATGGCTCAAGTTTAAGCGGTTTAAAAATAACATAAATTGAAATACAAATTCAAATTGAGAAAAAAAGTAAAAAGGAAATAGAAAATAATATTCTTACGAAAGTAGCGCGTTGATCCCTCCTGTTGAATAAAAGTAGTCTAAGTCTTTTTGGTTCTCTTCCATTTTGTGTGGGTATTAATCAGTAAGTATTTGTGAATGGTCTCGCTCCCGTTCAGATTTTTCACGCTATCCCTTCATCAGTCTATTCAACGCATAAGCGAAGGGCAGTGGGTGGAAAAAACCGTTTGAAGGAGAGCTCAGGTCAGCAGGTTCAAAAACACGCAACTTTTGCCCCAGCGAGTCAAAAGCTGCTCGGTTTCAGGCTTCGCTCTCACAAAATGGGGACTGTCCCTTTTGTATTTATAGGGACTGTCCCCAATTTTGTGAACCATGCCCGCTTTGCCTTCAAACGGTTTTTTTTACCTGCTGGCCTTCGCAAAATTTAAATGTTTGTATTGCTGGGGCAAAAGTTGCGTGTTTTCTGAATCCACTGGTCTGAGCTTATACATACTCGCCGCCCGACTCTGTCGGGTTTCCTCGAAGCGCGATTCAGAGAGGCTAAATCTTCAAAGGTCGCTTCATCCATCCCCGAACACTTTCTATTAATCTATCAAGACATGTTTTGCCCGCACAAAATAGAAGAGAACCGTCTTTTTTTCATTGAAAATGAGTTCTTTTTATGTTAATTTTTCTGCTACGCAATTTTGCCATCCTATAATTCAGATGAGGTGAGATATGAGTAAAGAGGGAAAATATTTTTTTACTTCTGAATCTGTGACAGAGGGACATCCGGATAAGATTTGTGATCAGGTCTCTGACGCTATACTTGACGATCTTATCAAACAGGATTCCAACAGTCGAGTAGCTTGCGAAACATTAGTAACCACTGGACTTGTTCTTATCGCAGGAGAAATAACTAGTGAAGGCTATTGCGAGTTCCAGAAAGTTGTCAGAGACACAGTTAAGCAAATCGGATACACGAATGCCGAATACGGATTTGATTATAAAACATGTTGTGTTGTCTCTTCCATCCATGAGCAGTCTCCTGACATTGCTATAGGCGTTAATGAAACTGGAGATCGTGAACAAGGAGCTGGAGACCAGGGCCTGATGTTTGGCTATGCGTGCAGAGAAACAGAGGAACTCATGCCGATACCTATTATGCTTGCTCATAAGCTCGTGAGGCGGCTGAGCCAGGTTCGGAAGGAAAAAACATTAAATTATCTCAGGCCGGATGGGAAATCTCAGGTCACTGTTGAATATGAAGGACATAAACCCCGAAGAGTAGATGCCATTGTGATTGCTGCCCAGCATAACAATGAAGTTAAGATGAGCGATTTGAGGGAGGACATCAAGGATATTGTTATTAAAGAGATCATCCCGCCTGAAATGTACGATAAAAATACTAAGGTCTATATTAATGAAACAGGCCGGTTTGAACGGGGTGGGCCTTTTGCAGATTCAGGCGTTACAGGGCGGAAAATAATTGTGGATACTTACGGAGGTGTCGGCAGCCATGGAGGAGGGTGTTTTTCCGGAAAGGATCCCTCTAAGGTGGACCGCTCAGGTTCATATATGGCTCGTTATGTTGCAAAGAATTTAGTTGCAGCCGGTATTGCAGATAAATTAGAGGTTCAGATCGCCTATGCTATCGGAGTGCCTCATCCAGTCTCAATAATGGTGGATTCTTTCGGGACATCAAAAATATCAGAGGATAGAATAAAAAAAATGATAAGGGAACATTTTAATCTTTCTCCGAAGGAGATGATCCAGACATTAAATTTGCTTCGTCCCATCTACAAAGAGACAGCCTGTTTCGGGCACTTTGGCCGCGCAGAGAAAGAATTTACCTGGGAAAGACTTGATATAGACGAAGCACTGAGGAAGGATGCCGGACTCTAAGGTGCGGTTGGCAAATAAGGCTTAAAAGGAGAGGAGAATGGAACACGACGTTAAAGACTTGAAGCTTGCAGAGAAAGGTAAGCTCAAAATGGAATGGGCTCAGAAATACATGCCTGTCCTGGGTTTTATAAATGAAAAATTCACCAAAGAGAAACCTTTAAAGCGAGTCAGAATTTCCGCCTGTCTACATGTAACGAGCGAAACTGGAAACTTGATGAAGGTATTGAAGAATGCAGGAGCGGAATTGGCCCTTACAGCTTCTAATCCCCTAAGTACCCAGGATGAAGTTGCTGCCGCTCTTGTAAAGCACTATGGCATTCCTGTTTTTGCTATAAATGGAGAGGATAACAAGACATATTACAGACACATCAATCAATCTCTTGATCATGGTCCCCATATAACCATGGATGATGGAGCGGATCTTGTGTCGACCCTGCACTCAAAAAGAAAAAATCTCCTTAAAGGTGTTATTGGAGGAACCGAAGAGACGACTACCGGTGTAATTCGATTAAAAAACATGGCTAAAAATAAGGTGCTTCTTTATCCGATTATTGCGGTCAATGATGCTAACACAAAACACCTTTTTGATAACCGCTACGGAACAGGACAGAGTACGGTAGATGGGATTATAAGGGCAACCAATATTCTTTTTGCTGGATTGAATTTTGTTGTTGTAGGTTACGGATGGTGCGGCCGGGGAATAGCTATGAGAGCGGGAGGTGCAGGAGCCAAGGTCATTATTTGCGAAGTAGATTCTCTAAGGGCTCTGGAAGCGGTTATGGATGGTTATCAGGTTATGTCTATAAAAGATGCTGCTAAGATCGGTGATGTATTTGTAACAGCTACAGGAAATAAAAGCATTTTAAGCCGGGATCATTTTTTAAGGATGAAGGATGGTGCTATTGTTGCCAATTCCGGTCACTTCAACGTCGAAATTGATATTCCGGCCCTGGAGAACCTTGCCCGGAAAAAAAGACAGATAAGGGATTTTGTTGAAGAGTACACTTTAAAAAACGGAAGAAAAATTTGTCTTCTTGCTGAAGGGCGGTTAATCAACCTGGCTGCCGCTGAAGGGCATCCTGCTGTAGTTATGGATATGAGTTTTGCCAATCAGGCACTCAGTGTTTTACATCTTTTTAGAGAGGGGAAGAATTTTGAGAAAAAAGTTTATCCTGTTCCAGAAAGGATCGATAAGGAGATAGCCCGTATGAAGTTGAAGACTCTTGGCGTGAAAATTGACAGGCTTACCGCAGAGCAGAAGGAATATCTGGCTGGTTGGCAGGAAGGAACATAAAAATAGAACCGTCCCCATTTTATTTGATCATTTTTAAATACTTGTCTATCTTTTCCTTCATATCAAGGTCTGTGACATAGGAAGAGATCTTTTCAAAAATTTTCTTTGCCTCTTTAAACTCATTGTTTTTAAAATATACCACTCCGAGATTAAAGCTAATATCAACATAAACTTTAGGATTAATGCCAACCTCAAGATTTTTAAGGGCTTCCTTATAGCATTCAACCGCCTCATCAAATTTTAATTGTCTTTCTAAAATGATTCCCTTGAGGTTATAAGCCATACGGAAACTGTCATTTATTTCGAGTGACCTATTGACATACTCGAGGGCTTCCGTGAGCTTTTCCTTCAGAATGTATAATCTTGCCAGATTGTAATAAGGGAGCTCCCTTGATTTATAGTTTCTATCTAAGGCGGCAATTCTGAATTCTCTTTCAGCTTTATCAATGAATCCCATCTCCTGGTAAACAGTTCCAAGATAGTTATGAGCTTCAGTCATTGAAGGATTAACTTGTAGACATTTCTGGAAATTCTTCTCAGATTCTGCAAAATTTCCTTTCATAGAATGGGCCAAGCCAAGGGCATTTAAAGCGAGATCGTAGCGGGGATTAAGCGAGAGAGCTTTATTTAGATATTTAATGGCTTCATCGATATTTCCTTCGTTCAGATGGAATAAACCCATGTTGCACTGGTGGAGAGGATCTTTCTCCCTCGCTTTTTCAATTTTTTTCTGAGGTGAAGCACAAAGAAGCATATTCAGACAGATGAAAAAAATAATGGTTAATTTAGGTCTCATTTATTTCCTCCTGTTGTGCTGTATATTCACTTTTTAATTTTCTTGCCATCAGGTTTTGAAGAGCAGTCCTGGGATCTTTATTTTTATAAAGCACCTGATATATTTGTTCGCAGATAGGCATCTCCACTTTTTCCCTTTCTGCCAGTTGGTGGACAGAAAGAGTCGTGGTTACTCCTTCGGCTACCATTTTAATGGCGGAGACTATTTCAGGGAGATTTTTTCCTCTCCCCATTTCTAAACCGATATAACGGTTACGGCTTAATTTCCCTGTGCAGGTGAGCACAAGGTCACCGATACCTGCTAATCCGGCAAAAGTTTCCATCTTGGCTCCTAATTTTAACCCTAATCTTGTCATTTCAGCAATCCCTCTTGTTACTAAAGCTGCAACAGAATTACTGCCGAATAAAAAGGCATCTGAAATTCCGGCTGCTATTGCGATGACGTTTTTTATAGATCCTGCAAGTTCTACCCCAGCTATATCATCTGATGTGTAAGTGCGGAAAGTAGGAGATGAGATAAGATGTTGTGCTTTTTTAGCCAGGTCTTCCTCTTTTGAGGCTAAAACCACTGCAGTGGGATGGTTTTCTACAACTTCCTTGGCAAAGCTTGGACCAGAAAGCACAGCAATATGTGGGGTAAAAAAAGGAGAAAAAACTTCTTCCATGACCTCGCTCATTCTTTTTAGAGAACCTTCTTCAATTCCTTTTGTAAGGCTGACGATTTTATGATTGGAGGAAAGATGGGCGGCGAGCTTCTCATAAATCTGCCGGCAGAATTTAGAAGGAACAGCAATAAAAACGACATCTGAAGATGCCACGGCTTCTTCCATGTTGTGGAAAAAAGTAACTGTTGGAGGGAAGACAAATCCGGGCAGAAAAGCTCTGTTTTCCTTAAACTGAAGCGTTTCTTCATAAACATCCTTTTCTCTTATCCAGAGCCGGGTTTTTATATCAAGCTTGCCAAGATGAAGTGCAAAAGCGCTTCCCCAAGAGCCTCCACCAATTACACTTGCTTTCATTTGGCTTTCTCTCCTAATTTTCTTTCTTTGCCTTTAATAAGCCTTTTAATATTGCCCCGATGCATAAACATAATCAACAAAAAAAGAGCAAAACTTAAGTAAGCGATTTCAACTTCTTCTTTAAAAAGGAAGATAAAGAAGGGATAACTCAGGGCAGCAAGGAGCGAGCTCAGGGACACATACCGGCTTATTCCAGCAACAATTAAAAAAATGGCCACACTGAGAAGAAAAGGCTTAAAAGCTAATACAGCATAAGCACCAAATGTGGTCGCCAGGCCTTTTCCTCCTTTAAACTTAATAAAGACAGGAAAACAGTGGCCCAAAACAGCTAAAGAAGCGCAAGCCAGCGCAAGGAGTTTATCTTGAAATAATATTAAAGCCAAAAAAACTGGCAGGAACCCTTTGAAAACATCAAACAGACCCACTGGAAGAGCATATTTAAAGCCTTTAAGGCGGAGAACATTAGTAGCTCCTGTAGTTTGGCTCCCAAAGTTTCGGATGTCCTTTTTTTCGCTCAAATGAAAAAAGATATATCCCGAAGGGATGGCTCCAAAAAAATAAGATAGGAGGGCTAGAAGTATTTTCATTTAAGTTCGACCTCAGAAATTACAGAATATTCTGCTCCTGTTGGTTTGAGAACACTCTGGATAAAAGTGATTTTTTCCACATCCATTTCTCCAAGATTTCTTTCCCTGTATTTATCAATAAGAAGAAGCGTTTCTCTGAGACTGGAGAAAGTTTTGACTCTGCCAAGCGTGAGATGAGGACGAAATTTCCGCTGTTCTCTTGGAAAGCCCAATTTTTCCATCTCTCCTTCCAATTGAGATTGGAGTGCAAACAGGGTTTTCTCTTCTTCGATCCCGACCCAGAGCACCCTTGGATTTTTTCCTCCTGGAGGGAAGCGGCCGGTCCCTTTGATTTTAAGAATAAAAGGTTTGAATTTTTCTGAAATCCTTTCCAGAACATTTTTAATTTCAAGTGCTTTTTCCTGGCTGATTTCCCCCAAAAATTTAAGAGTTAAATGTTTGCCTTCTTGTTTTATCCATCTTATTTTTTTCTTCCCTTTATCAAGCATGTCAAGTTCATCGATAAGGTGGGAGAGTGTTTTTTTTATCTCCTGACTGAGGTTGATAGCGATAAAAGTTCTCAATTCAGTCCTCTTTACTTATGTGGAATTTAAACAGATGTCTTCGTAACATGTCCAGGGCTTTTTGGCTGGACTGGAATTTTATGGTCTCCCGGTTCCCTAAAAAAAGGTTCTTTGAGACTTCTGTTTCTTTATCCCAGGCAAGGGCAGTATAAACTAGGCCTACGGGTTTTTCCGGGGTTCCACCTGTTGGACCTGCTATTCCGGTTATGGCAAGGCCAAAACTTGCTTGTGCTTTTTCTCTGATCCCTTTAGCCATGGCCTCGGCGACCTGGGAGCTAACAGCTCCGTGTTTTTCGATTAAATCAGAGGGAACTCCCAGGTTATTCATTTTTGCATTGTTGCTGTAGGTCACTACGCCGTGTAAGAAATAGTTTGAGCTACCAGGGACATTTGTGATGCGGTGGCCAAGAAAGCCTCCGGTACATGATTCAGCTGTAGCCAGGGTTTTTGTTTTGTGCTTTAAAAGCCTCCCAATCACAGCCTCAAGCTCTTCACCTGAGGTAGAAAAGACATTTTCTTTAAGCCTTTTAAGTATGTTTTTTATCAGTTTTTGGGTTTTTTTCTCTGCCAGGTCCTGACTCTGCTTTGAATGGCTGGTGATGTGGATTTCTATCTGGCCGGGATAGGCAAGGGTTGTGATCTTGAGACCTGGCTCCCGGGGATAGAGGTCTGTGAGAAGAGTTTCGATCTTGGATTCAGTCAGTCCTGTAATTTTTAATATTTTACGGACCGAATAATCTGTTCTGAAATTTTGTAGGCGTGTCCAGACTGAGGATTCAAACATGGGCTTAAGTTCATGGGGAGGGCCGGGCAGAAGGATGATTATTTTAGTCCCTGTATCAAGCCATAAGCCAGGAGCCGTACCATTCCTGTTTTCAAGGACTTCTGCTCCGTTTATGATATAGGCCTGCTTTTTGTTTACAGCAGGCATGGAAAGCTTTCTGCGATTAAATCTCTCTTCGATTTTTTTGAGAATCGTTTTTTTAAAGATGAGCTTTCTCTGAAGCACAGTGGCAAAAGCCTCTCGAGTTCTGTCGTCTTTTGTGGGGCCAAGGCCGCCCATGCCAACAATAAGGTTTGATTTGTCTAAAGCCTGCTTAATAGATAGAACTAGATTGTCCCAGTCATCTCCCACTATTGTTTTATAAAAGACTTCCATTCCCAGGTCATTAAAACGTTCTGTTAAATAGAGAGAATTAGTGTCTTGGTAGTAAGGAGTAAGAAGCTCAGAGCCAATGGCTAAAATCTCTATTTTATAGTCCTTTTTGTTCTTCATTTTAAAATCAAGTAAAGATTAAAAATCACGCCTGCGTACACCGCAGCAATGATGTCATCCATCATGATTCCCCATCCCTCTGGGAGGGTTTCGATTTTTCTTATGGGGTAAGGTTTAATAATATCAAAGAAACGGAAGAGGAGGAAGCAGGATAGAATAGGAAACCAGGCTTCGCTCATCCGGAAGAGAACAAGAAGTTGGCCAACTGCCTCATCAATCACGATTTTTCTAGGGTCCTTCTTTTTCAGCTCTAATGAATATTTTGTTGAGACCGAAACACCCACAAAAAAGAGAATAAAAACGAGCAGAAGATAAAAAGGCCAGCTTAATTTATAGAGGTAGAATTTATAGAGGACAACGACTAGCAGGCTTGTTAAAGTGCCAGGAGCGACAGGAAAGTAGCCCACACCAAAAAAAATTGCAATAATTTTTGACAAGGATTTCATTGAGCTAATTTTCCGTATAAATCATATACATCCCAACCTGTGATTTCAACCATTTGGATAGTGTTTACCACTTCAGATAATTTTCCGTTTGTTTCCATCAGAATTTTGCCGTCAACTTCAGGAGCCTGGAATTTTCCCCGCCCAATTAATATGTTTGAGTTTTCTTTAAGCGTTCCCTCAATCAGGACATCAATGTGTTTGTTCAGATATTTTTTATTGTTCTTCTGTGATATTTCCATTTGAATTTCCATGATTTTCTCTTTTCTTTTTCTTTTTACACCCTCTTTGACAGGGTCACCGAGTGAGGAGCAAGATGTCCCATCTTCTTTTGAATAAGTGAAGACACCTAGATGATTAAATTTTGCTTCATGGACGAATTTTTTCAAATCGGTAAATTCTCTCTTGCCCTCGCCCGGGAAGCCAACTACGAGGGATGTCCGGAGAGTTGCGTCAGGCAGCTTTTTCCTTATCTTCTGGATAAATTTTAGAGCCCTCCTCATGTCCATTCCTCTTTTCATTTTTTTCAGGATCTGGGGATTTGAATGTTGAAAGGGGATATCAAGATACGAGCAAATTTTTTCCTCCTGCATGATTTCTAAAAGAGAATCGCTTATTTCTTCAGGGTAACCATAGAGGATCCGGATCCAATCGATTTTTTTTACTTTGAGAAGTTGCCGGAGGAGATGGCTCAATCCATCCTCCAGCCCTTGATCACGGCCAAAAAAAGTTGTGTCCTGAGAGATGAGATTTATTTCTTTGACTCCCCGGAGGGAGAGCTCTTCGACTTCCTGAAGGATTGAAGAGATGGGACGAGACCGGTAAGGTCCTTTGATTAGCGGGATGGCGCAGAAGGAACATTCGTGGGAACAGCCTTCAGATATTTTGACGTATGTCCATACCGGGGGAGTCTGAATAAGGCGGGGGGATGTATGGTCATAGAGGAAGCAATTTTTAGATTTATTAAATGGTTTGCCCTCGATTACCTGTACGATCTTATCGAAATCTTTGACTCCTAACCAGATATCGATTTCCGGGTATTTTTCTACAAGGGAGTCTTTATATCTTTCAACATAACATCCTACGGCAACGGCTATTTTTTCTTTGTTTTTTCTTTTGAGGTTAGTCGCCTCGATTAAAGCATTACGTGCTTCTTCTTTAGCAGGTTCAATGAAGCCGCATGTGTTAAGAATCAAAATATCTGCTTCCTCAGGACTTGAGATCAGGGTATATCCCGCTCTATCCAGATAGCCCAGCATGACTTCGCTGTCAACGAGGTTTTTTGCGCATCCAAAGCTGATAAGGGCCACTTTTTTCATGTTAAATCAATTGTAAATGGTGGATGTCGAATAGTAAATAGGGAAAAAAGTGCTGACTAGGGGTAGATGCGGTAGAGAAGGCGTGGAAAAGGGATTGTCTCTCTGATATGTTTTATCTTGCAGATCCAGGAAAGGGTTCTTTCTATGCCGAGCCCGAATCCAGAGTGGGGGACCGACCCGTATTTTCTTAAATCAAGATACCATTCGTATGCTTTCCGGGGAAGGTTGTGTTCTTTAATCTTTTTCTCGAGGAGGTCAAGGTCGTGGATTCGCTGTCCGCCGCCGATAAGCTCTCCGTATCCTTCTGAGGCGAGGACATCAACTCCCAGCACTAAATCCGGCCGCTTTGAGTCAGGCTGCATATAAAAAGCTTTTATTTTAGCGGGAAAGTGGGTTACACATACAGGAATATCGTAGATATTGGACATAAGTGTTTCCTCAGGGGAGCCAAAATCATCACCCCATTCCATTTTTGAGCCTTTTTCCTTGAGTTTTTTCTGTGCTTCATCATAGGTTATGCGGGGAAAAGGCTTCTTTATTCTTTCGAGGAGTTTTGTGTCTCTTTCAAGGATTTTAAGCTCATTCTTGTTTTTTTCCAGAATGCGCTCGATTATGTAGATAATAAGATCTTCCCCTAATTCAATAGTGTCATCCAGGGTCGCAAAAGCCACTTCTGGTTCGACCATCCAGAATTCGATCAGGTGTTTCCTTGTTTTTGATTTTTCCGCTCTGAAGGTTGGTCCAAAACAGTATACTTTGCCAAAAGCTCCTATGGTTGCTTCATTGTAAAGCTGACCGCTCTGGCTCAAGTAAGCTTTTTGGTCAAAATATTTTGTTTCAAAAAGAGTCGTGGTCCCTTCGCAGGCACTGGGAGTCAAAATCGGAGTGTCCATAAGACGGAAGCCTCTCCCATCGAAAAAATTCCGTATGGCTTTAACGAGTTCGGTCCTAATTTGAAGAACAGCGTGCTGTTTTTGTGAGCGTAGCCAGAGATGCCGGTGCTCCATGAGGAATGGAATGCCATGTTCTTTAGGAGTAATGGGATATTCCTGGGCAATCTGGACTATATTTATCTCTTCTATATTTATTTCGTGCCCTCCGGGAGCTCTTTTCTCCTCTCTAACACGCCCCCTTATAATGATAGAAGATTCCTGGGTTAAGTCATCAAATTGCTTGAAGAGAGGGCTGTCTTTTTTTGGGCTGAAAATCGTTCCCTGGAGAATCCCCGTACCGTCTCTCACGAGGAGGAAACGGATTTTTCCGCTTGAACGTTTGTTATAGACCCATCCTCTGATTTCAACTTCTTGATCTTTGAAGTTTGAAATGTCTTCTATGTAAACCCAATTCATTTCCCAAAGATTATAAGAGATAAAAAAGTTCAGGTCAAGAAAATGAGAAAAAAGGGGAAAAAAGTAGCCTGTTCCTTTTTACTTTATTGGAGTTATTCTTGCTCTTTATTTTATGTCCAAGCATTTCTGTAGCAGGTCTCATACACAGCCACTATATTCTCTGGAGGGCTTACTGCCTGAATATTATGGCATGGAGCCAGAATGTAACCACCTCCTTCTCCAAGGATACGAAGATTATCCAGGACTTCTTTTTTTACTTCTTTAACCGTGCCAAAAGGAAGCGTTTCTTGATTATCCATCCCTCCATGAAATATAACTTTATCGCCAAACTTCTTTTTGAGCTCTTTTCGGTCCATACCTTTGCAGCGCCACTGAATCGGATTTAATATATCAATTCCCGCACTGATTAAGTCAGGTAGAATACGGCGGATACTGCCGTCATTATGGTGAAATACGAACACCCCTGCCTGATGCACCAATTCTATTATTTGCTTCATTCGCGGTATGAGGAACTCTTGAATGTGGGCAGGGGAGTACAATAAGTCATTTTGTGCACCCATATCCTCTGCAACATAGGAGAGCATCACTTTACCCGGAATATTTTCTAATATACGCCGGATATCCTCATAGCCAAGATGGAAGAGCTTGTCAAGGCAGTAATGCACAATTTCCGGATTTTTAGCCATGTCCATATAAGCCTGTTCTTCTCCGCGAAGTCTTTTATAAATAAGGAAGGGTTCATAATATCCACCGACTATTGGGTACATCTCGTATCCTTTAAGCTGGTCTTTGATATTGCTGTAATCCAGCCAGTCAGGATTTGGCCATGTGTAGTTACGCTCAATCTCTTCAACAGATGTGAATTCGGCCAGCGGATGAAAGACACATTCTTCATACACTCCTTCTCCGTATTGGACTTTTTTGTATTTACACTGGAATTTATCGTGATTTTTTGGGATATGCGGCCCCAGGTATAGCGGCTTGACTTCTACAACAAAGTCCACATGCAGCTTCTCAAGCATTTCCCGTTTGTTGTTGCAGAGGAGATACTTCATTAGTTTTTTTGTTGCCTCGGATGTAGCCCAAAAGTCCATTGGAACTCTATCAGGTTTTTTGCGTGTGAGCGTTGCCAGCCATCTCTCGCGTGGAGTCATTGTCTCCTTGGGCATGGCTTTTTCCCTTATTGTTTTCTTTTATAGCTTATAACATAATGGAGAGAATTGAAATAAGATGGTTCTCTTCCAATTTATGTGCAGCATGATAAGAAAATATTCGGAATAGCTTCGCTCTCTTCAGATTTTTCACGCCATTCCTTCGTCAATCTATTCAAAGCATAAACGAAGGGCAGTGGGTGAGAAAAACCGTTTGAAGGAGAGCTCAGGTCAGCAGGTTCAAAAACACGCAACTTTTGCCCCAGCGAGTCAAAAGCTGCTCGGTTTCAGGCTTCGCTCTCACAAAATGGGAGCTGCACCCATTTTGTGAACCATGCCCGCTTTGCCTTCAAACGGTTTTTTTACATGCTGGCCTTCGCAAAATTAAAATATTTATATCGCTGGGGCAAAAGTTGCGTGTTTTCTGAATCCACTGGCCTGAGTTTAAACATACTCGGTGTCCGACTTCGTCGGATTCCCGAAAATAGCGATTCATGAAGGCTAAATCTTCAAGGTCGCTTTAACTATCCCGAATATTTTCTTATTATGTTTGGAGATATATCTTGTCTTACTGTAAAATAAGCGCAAAGTGATAGTTTTAACAGGAGAAGCTGATTTATTGTGACTTCATGAAGGAGGGCTAAAAATGAATACAAAAAAAGTTGAAGAACCTTACAAAATAGCCAGGGAGGAATATGCCCACTTGAACGTGGATACAGATAAGGCCCTTAAAACATTAGAAAAAATATCTCTTTCGCTTCCTTGCTGGCAGGGTGATGACCTTGGGGGATTTGAGAAATTAAATTCTGACCTCGGAGGAAGCGGTCTCCGGGTGACGGGTAACTATCCGGGAAAAGCAAGAACAATTAATGAGCTGCGGGCTGATCTTGGAAAAGCCTATTTCTTGATACCCGGACATCATCGGTTGAGCCTTCATGCCATCTATGGAGAGTTTGGAGAAGAGTCAGTAAACAGAAATGAAATTAGTCCTGAGCATTATAAAGGCTGGATCGACTGGGCAAAGCAAAAGGACCTTAAACTTGACTTTAATGCCACCTGCTTCTCTCATCCTAAAGCAGAGTCTGGTTTTACACTTAGCAGTAAGGATAGAAGGATTCGTGAATTCTGGATCGAACACGTTAAGCGCTGCCGCGAGATCAGTGCCTTTATGGGGCGGGAGCAACAAAGTCCTTGTATCCACAATCTCTGGATTCCAGATGGCACAAAGGATGTTTCTATGGACCGCTGGGCCCACCGTGCTCTGCTAAAAAAGTCGTTAGGTGAAATATTTACGAAAAAGTACAATCCATCAGAAATGAAGGATGCAGTTGAAAGTAAGCTTTTTGGTATAGGAAGTGAATCTTTTGTTGTGGGGTCCCACGAATTTTACTTGGGCTATGCAATTTCAAGGAACATTATGCTCTGTCTTGATCTGGGGCATTTTCATCCCACTGAGTCGATTGGAGACAAGATTTCTGCCATTTTACAGTTTTCTGAAGAACTCCTTCTTCATTTAAGCCGCGGAGTAAGGTGGGACAGTGATCATGTGGTCAATCTGAATGACGAGTTAAAAAGTGTTACTGAAGAAGTTGTCAGAAGTAAAACTCTGGAACGTGTGCATTTTGCTCTTGACTTTTTTGATGCCAGCGTGAATCGTGTTGGGGCTTGGGTTATCAGTGCAAGAGCTGTTTTAAAAGGCTTGTTGATTGCTCTTTTAGAGCCTCAAGAGAAGCTTAGAGAATTTGAAGATTCTGGGAATTTCTTTGCCCGTATGGCACTTTTAGAGGAGCTAAAAACAAAACCTTATGGCGCAGTCTGGGATTACTACTGTCAGAAAATGGGAGTTCCCTCTGGAGAGTCCTGGATAGAGGAAATTCAGCGCTATGAAGCAGAGGTAACCAGCAAGCGCTCATAAAAAATGGAAATTAAAAGTGGGGACGGTTCTATTTTTTTAGGCCTCTCCTGAGCTGCCACTTTTACCTTTTTTTCACGTAACTATTATTTTCTTCCTGCACGCCTCACCATCTTTTGGCTTTTTTGGGCTCCATTTTTTTGAGGTCGAGTCCCTGCTCAAGGGCTCCGATACGATAGAGGCAGATCTCCCGCAGTGATGACGGATGATGCAGAACCTCGGAAATAGATTGAGTTCCCACGCCCCAGATTCCGCCTCCTCTTACAGTTACTACCTTGTAGTCATGCAGGAGCCTTACTAGTTCATCAAAGTCAAATTTTTGAGGGACAACCGGAATGACCAGGTAAAGAAAACTTCCCTCAGCATCAACTGGCACAATACGGTCGACCGGTTCAGTTTCTCCTGGGTTTGTGAAGTAGGAGAGAGCCTCCGCCTCCGGAACATAACAGTGAATTACGGTCTGGAAGTTGCTCTTTGCATAAATCTTTTTATGAATCTGCAGTTCTGGAGAATCTGATTTATCCAGAGAAAGAGGAATCTCTCGAAGAGGCCCCCCAATCTCCCGCGGCATTGAAGCCATTGGGGCATAGAGCATTGTTTTAACACCGCGTATAGATAAGGACCCCGTATGGAAAGGGGACAGTCGGGATTCAAAAATTCTTGCACCGGCTTTGAAAAATTCTCTGGTTATCTCCTCTTCTTCTGGGAAATCGCAGGGTTTTTCCTCCTCAATTAAGTATTTGGCTGGAGGATAAGTGAAGAAAGAGTCAGGATCAGACTGGATTTTATTCCTCAGGCCTTTTACATTTATACCCAGTTTGTTGGCGAGACGAACAATATAACCTGAATTATTGGCAATACAAAGCAGGAAAAAAGCTTCTTTAAGAGTCCGTCCCCTTGAAAAAGCACCGTGAGCCTGAACCACTGTTACCGGATGATTGGAAAGACGTTCCGGAATTGTTCTTATCATCTCTGGAGACCCGCTCGGAACTTTGAACCAGTCTACAGGAACAAGACCTCCAAGAAAATAATAACCAAGTGGGTCTATGGGAACAAAGGGAGCCGGCTTATTGGGCTTTTTTTCGTCATCAAGAGTGGCTATAACAAGGTCTTTTGTATGGCAGTGCATTGAGGCATAAACATCCTTGGAGGTTAGAATTCGGGCATGAATATCGGTCTCGGATGAGGCTTTATAATATCCAAAATCTGTCTCAGAAGCGGATAAAAAACAGATCTGGTTTGGTTCAAGGTCTCCCTTCTGGGAACCTGTGGAGGTGATAACAATTTTTTTGTCTCCCTTCTTTTCTGTCCACAGGAGGGCCATATTCCCGCTGTGACTATCCTGAATGTCATAAATAAGCGATGCCCTTCCAACCGTCTGAAATAGGCGGATAAGTTCCTTGCTGGCCTTCCATTTTTTTGTTTTCATTTTTTTCTGCCTTTTATTTTTAAGGTCTTAAGGAGAGTCTGAGAAGGTATTCCAAACACATCCCATCCACGCACTTCATAATAATCGTTCCTCATTCTTTTTATAACCTTTTTTTGTAGAAGTTTTTCTTTCCCTTCTACAAGAACTGGCTCCGTGCTGAAGCGATCGGGCAGTGTGTCATCCTCAGGATTCATTCCCGCTTCAAGGTTAAAAATCCTTTCTAATGTGGCGACTCTGTTTGCTATCTCTTCCAGCCTGGATGTAGAAAAATCCATTCCGGTCACTCCACTCGCCATTCGTGACCATGGTTCAGTGGGAAAGGCAAAACCTGTAAAACGGCAGATGCCGAGACTGTCCTGAATAATGCCAAGATTCTGCATATTCCTGATTGCAATAGGAGACTGCAGCAGGCTGAATCGGGGAATTTCCCTGGTCCCGCCAAAAAAGGCAAGAGAGACGGCATAACCCCCGCGCAGATGGCATGCACCAGTAGGAGAAGTCATATAGCCTAAAGCCTGGGTAAAAGATGTACGAGGGTCATACGCAGGAATTTCCAGCTTTTTAACGGTCATGGAGAATTCCGGATGTTTAAAAAAGCTTGCAAGGCGGAAAGAGCCTTCAGCAAGCTTATCTCCTATACCTTTTCTATATGCCGTGAGTTTAACCATTTCTCTGAGGATTTTGGCATTTCCGAAGCGAAGCTCAGCTCCTTCGGTTTCTTTTGTGCTTAAAAAACCTTTCTCAAAAAGTTCCATTGCACAGGCTAAAGTTCCACCAAAACTGATTGTGTCCACTCCCAGCTCGTTGCAGCAATAGTTAGCGTTAGTGATGGCCTCAAGGTTATAAATCCCGCAGTCGAGTCCGGTCATTACAATCGTTTCGTATTCTGGGCCCTCTCCATTCTTATCTCCGGTACGTGTATGGCGCTGGCAGGCGATCGGACAGCCAAAGCACCCTCCGGCTCGTTCAAGTATTTTTTTCCGCAAAGTCTCACCCGAAATTTTTTCTAGGTCTTTTTCTTTATGCAGATTATCCTGAAAGTTCTTGTGAGGAAGCATGTCAATTATGTTGATGAGTTTAAGAAGCCCGGAGGTGCCGAGTTCGCGTAGAAGACGCTTTGTAATTGGCGCTGCCTTCATCAAATAAAGAGCCTGGTCCCTCCCTGATTGAAATCTTTCACTGTCCTTTATCTGGATTTTCTTTTTTCCGGAAACCCTGATGGATTTGAGGTTTTTACTACCAAAGACAGCACCCGAGCCTGCGCGGCCGTAAGCCCTGTTTTTATCATTCATAACGCTTGAGATCAGGACCAGGTTCTCGCCTGCAGGTCCTATACAAAGGATGGATGGACGCTTGCCTGCTTCACTTTTTGTACTTAGCTTTTTTGTGGTATCGTGAACATCGAGTCCCCAGAGATGTTTTGCAGAAATGATTTTGACTTCATCCGGGCAAATGTCAATCGTGACTGGCTCTGCAGCCTTTCCTTTAATCACCAGGACATCATATCCGGAGGACTTGAATACATTTGCCCAAGTGCCACCGCAGTTTGAGCTTCCAATCAATCCGGTGAGCGGTGATTTAAAAACCATATGTCCGCGGCAGGCAGTTGGTGCTCGTGTTCCGATGAGGAGGGAGGTTGCAATAACCAGAACATTGTCTTCTGCCAGGGGATCACACTCCGGATTTATCTCGTCATAGAAAATTCGAGTCGCAAGACCTCTTCCTCCCAGGTAATCTTCCACTATCGCTGGATCCAGGGATTTGCTTTGTATGAGGTTTTTGGACAGGTCAATATTTAGGATCTTAGAGTGATGTCCAAAAAAAGAAGGGTGGTTCATATTCTCTTAGTTCTAATTTAAAAATAGATTTTAAGCATACTAAATCAGTACTATCAAAACAAGGTGTTTGGAGTCAGGCTAAACATTTCTTTTTCCATCCACTGACCTTCGCTTCCTGTTTTGCCCTGAGGAGAAGATATAAGAAATGTCAAATGTTGAGACGCGACCCCTTTTATATTATTATACGTTTAGTATAGAGGAAAAAATGAAGTATAAAAAATTGATTCTAATCCCCGCCCTATTTTTTTGTTGTTTGACATTTCTGCAAGCTCAGAAGAGTTTGAAAGGAATCGAAATAGAAGAAGTACTTGCAATTGGAGAAACAAGCGAAGATTTACTATATCAAAGGCCCGGTTTAACAACTGACAATGAGGAGAATGTCTATGTAACGGATCTAAAGGATAATTCGATAAAAAAATTCAATAAAAATGGAGAGCTTTTAAATGAGACTTTGACAAAGGGGGAAGAAAAAGAATTACAGGGTCCGAGTCTAATAAAATATTATAACGGCAAACTTTATGTGTCAGAGATATACAGCCCTGGGATCCTAGTGTTTGATGAAGATCTCAACTTTGAATTAAAAATTCCACTCCGGTTCACAGTGGCGGATTTTAATTTCATTTCACAGGATCAAATCGTTGTATCTGCCCTAATCTATGATTGGTTTGAGGGTGATTTTGTCTCATGTATATATTTTTATGATATTGAGGGAAATGAAAGTGAAAAAGAGAAAATTACTTATTCAACTGAAAAAAAATTTACCATGATGAATATGGTCAATTTTGTCATAGATAGAAGGAAAGACTTTTATATCGTATATTCGTGGAAAGATAAGATAGAAGGATTCGAAAGAAACGGGAAATCGCTCTGGACAAATAGCTTGTTGGACGAAAGAAGTGTAAAAACGAGGAGCAAGAAAGGCTCGAAGCAGACTTTTGACGAGTACCCTGTAGAAATAGTCTATAAAGGGATAGACCTTGATAAACACGGCCATATATTTATTTTGGGCGGCCATCTGTCAGAGAATCCCTGCCGGGATGTTTATGTGCTGAATATGGATGGAGAACATCTAACAACCTTCACACTGCCTGAATCCTCCAACGCCATACATATAGACAGAAGTAACTATCTTTATTCCAGGTCTGATAAGGGAGTCACGTTAAAAAAGTATCTTGTAAAATATATTTATGAATAACTGAGCCTTAAACTTTCACTTCTTAATTTTCGATTTCTTTATACAAAAGAAGGCCATCAGGAAGGGATTACCGGATACTATAAGATATAAAACATAAAGGAAGAGTAACAGGAGTAATAAATATGCAGGACATTCTCCAGAGGATTGCCGTCTGTATAGAGCGGGGTAAAGCCAGCCTGAAGTCTCTTTATCCGCCGGATATGAAAGGGCAGGAAGGGGTTGCAGAATTGACGGAAAAAGCTCTGAAGAAAGGGATTTCTGCGCAGGAGGTTCTCAATAAAGGACTGATTTTCGGGATGCACAGTATTGGGGAGAAATTCAGCAGAGGGGATGTCTTCATCCCGGATTTGTTGATTGCCGCACAGGCTATGAATGCAGCCATGGAATTATTAAGGCCTCGATTTGAGTCCGGGGAGATACACCATAAAGGGACTTTTATTATTGGAACTGTGTCTGGTGACCTTCACGATATCGGCAAAAATATCGTAAAAATAGTAATGGAAGGTGCAGGATGGGAGGTCATCGACCTCGGTACAGACACCTCTACAGAAAGCTTTATAAAAGCCATAAAAAACTCTCCTGGTGCTCTTGTTGGAATGAGTGCATTGTTGACAACAACAATGCTCAACATGGAAAAATCTGTGCGAGATATCCATGTAAAGTATCCCTACATTAAAGTAATAATTGGCGGAGCTCCGATAACGGAAAATTTTAGAAAAGATATTGGAGCGGATTTATACTTTCCCGACCCGAATAAACTCGTGGAGTATCTTAAGGCGGGAAATTAAAAGAGAGAAAAAAGTAATTTAGATAGTTAAGTTGTATATTATTCTCGGGTAAAACATCCGGCGAATTCCTGTATAGGGGTGTAACCATGACCTCCAAACAGCGGTTTTTAGCAGCAATAAATAGAGAAACTCCTGACCGGCTTCCTGTAACTGCCCACCATGTTTTACCTTATTTCCTTGAAACACAGATGAACGGAATCTCTTACCAGGAATTTTTCGACTACTTTGGATTAGACCCTATCAATTGGGTTGTGGCATATAAGCCGGATCCATCGCGTGGAGAATATTTTGATCCAGAACAGGGTGAATTAGGATTTTTAGAACCACCGCGTATCTGCTCGGACAACTGGCGGATTAAAACAGAAGAGATTCAAGATCCAAAATATAAAACAGTCCGTTTTAACTTTGAGACACCAAAAAATAATCTGTCCATGGTTTTACAGAGCGATAAACATACAACCTGGGTTACAGAGCGGTTGATAAAAGATAAAGCCGATATTGATATTATTGCAGAATTTTTTACCGTTCCCCTCTGTGATGTGGAAGAGGTCAACAAACAGGCAGAAGCCTTTGGCGAAAAGGGAATGATTAGAGGCTTTATCCCTGGATTTGATGTCTACGGTCAACCTGGCTGCTGGCAGGATGCCGCGGTTTTATACGGCATTGAACAGCTCATTTTGGAGACTTTCCATGACCCTCAATGGGTGCACACTTTGTTAAAAATTTTAGAAAAGAGAAAGAAAGCTTACGTTTCATCCATGGAGGGAGCTAAATTTGACATTGTTGAGCACGGCGGGGGAGATGCATCTTCTACAGTCATATCCCCAAAAATTTTTGATGAATTTGTCGCCCCTTATGATGTAGAATTGATCGAACTGGCCCATAAAGCCGGCCAGCGGATTGTATATCACACCTGCGGTGGGATGATGCCGCTGCTTGAGAAAATTGCGGATATGAATCCGGATGCCGCAGAGACATTTACGCCGCCGGCCATGGGTGGGGATGCTGATCTGAAGGAAGCAAAAAAAAGAATCGGTGACAGGCTCTGTATAATTGGCGGTTTTGACCAGTTTCATTATTTTAAAGACTGTACCCCTGAAGATACGAGACAGGAAGTCCGCAGATGTTTTGAGGAAGCAGGGGATGGAGGAGGCTATATTTTGGCCCCTTCAGACCATTTTTTTAATGCAGAGATTAAATTGCTTCGCGCTTATGCCGAGGAAGCCAGGAAGTGTGAATATTAAGCGGATAATTCTATTTTATTGATATCATAAGCCAGAGCAAAAGGATAATAACTCCTACAAGGACCCAGCTTCCGCCAAATCCCAGGTAATCTGTTTTTGTAGGTTTGAGAATTTCCCAGTTAGACCCGGGAAAAATCTTATCT